>JAOUHV010000067.1 GCA_029884425.1 Gammaproteobacteria bacterium | reverse complement strand
GCGGATCAATCACAGCTACAGGCGGATAAAATTCGTACCGATTCCGCAAATCCTCCGCCCTTGACGCTGATGGCGTTTCAAGAGTCCGCCGATGGTTTGACAAAGCCACTGGATCACCTGTTGGTCGGGGGCGAAACCACGATTTTTAAAATGGCCTCGGTGAAGCCCGTGGTGGTGGCTTTGGCGGTTTCCGAGGATCAGCAGGCACCTACAGTGGTATTTAAAGATGCGCGGATACCGCCAGGCCCGGAGCGGCTGGTGGCAAAATTTGCGGGGCCGTTTCAATATACCGCTACTCCAGAACCCCACGATGTTCGCGTCTGTTTGCTGGCGGGGGCAGATCAGCAGGAATTGGATAACCAGGTCGCGCACCTGGCGGAAATATGGGCGACGTTGCCGGCCCACCGCTGTGTACAGTTGCGCAGAAAATAATGCCCGGTTGGGCAACGAATTAATGGCAGTATTTACGACGCACTCATGACCACAGCGCAACAGGTGTTACGACAGGTGTTCGGCTATGATCACTTTCGCTTGGTGCAAGCGGCGGTGGTCGAGCATGTGATCGAAGGGAAGGACGCCCTGGTGCTCATGCCTACGGGTGGCGGCAAATCACTTTGCTATCAGATCCCGGCCTTGGTGCGCAGCGGGATTGGTGTGGTGATTTCGCCATTGATCGCGCTGATGCAGGATCAGGTGTCGGCGATGAGCCAGTTGGGGGTGCGGGCTGCGTTTCTCAATTCGACGCTGTCTGCGGACAGTGCCCGCGCGGTAGAAACCGCAGTGCTACACGGCGAACTGGACCTGCTGTACATCGCGCCTGAGCGTCTGATGATGCCACGCATGTTGTCGCTTTTGTCCCAGACGCATATCGCGCTTTTTGCCATTGATGAAGCGCATTGTGTTTCCCAGTGGGGACATGATTTCCGGCCTGAATATATTCAGCTATCGGTACTGCACGAACGTTTTCCCCAGGTGCCGCGTATTGCCTTGACGGCGACGGCGGATGCCGCCACCCAAGCAGAAATTGTTCAGCGATTGTCTCTGGAACATGCCCAGGTTTTCATCACCGGATTTGATCGACCGAATATCCGTTATCGCATCGCTGAACAAACCCGCAACACCCGTGAATCACTATTGCGATTTATCCAGAGCGAGCACCCAGGCGATGCAGGTGTGGTCTATTGTCTATCGCGCAAAAAAGTTGATGAAGTGGCTGACTGGTTGCAAACCAAAGGAGTGAAGGCATTGCCGTATCACGCCGGCATGTCGGCGGAGGATCGGGCGCGACACCAGCAGCTTTTTTTACGGGAAGACGGCGTGGTGATGGTGGCCACAATTGCGTTCGGTATGGGGATAGACAAGCCTGATGTTCGTTTCGTCGCCCATCTGAATTTACCCAAAAGCCTGGAAGCCTATTATCAGGAAACAGGCCGGGCAGGGCGGGATGGTTTACCGGCCAATGCCTGGATGGTGTATGGCCTGCAGGACGTGATTATGTTGCGGCAAATGCAGGAATCTTCCACCGCCGCAGAAAGCGTCAAGCGGGTAGAGCGCCACAAGCTGGATGCCATGCTGGGGTTTTGCGAACTCACCACCTGCCGGCGGCAGGCGTTGCTCAGTTATTTTGGCGATCATCTCGACCAGCCCTGCGGCAACTGCGACATTTGTTTGCAGCCACCGCAAACCTGGGACGCGACAGTCAGCGCGCAGAAGGCCATGTCGTGCGTGCATCGGACCGGTCAGCGGTTTGGGGTTAATTATCTGGTGGAAATTTTACTCGGCAAAGACAATCCACGCATTCGCGAATTGGGCCACCATACTCTGTCCACCTACGGCATCGGCAAGGAGCACACTGAGGATGAGTGGCGTCACCTTTTCAGACAACTGATTTCCCGTCAATTTTTGTCAGTGGATTGGCAGGGGCACGGTGGTTTGCATTTGACCGAGGCTTGCCGGGCGATTTTGCGGGGTGAGCTGCGCATCAAACTGAGAAAATTTGAAAAGCAAAGTTCGCCGCAGAAACGACAACGGCGTGGCTATGACTTTGCCCGTTTTGGCGATCAGCTGTTGTGGGATGCGTTGCGGCGTTGTCGGCAGGTGTTGGCAGAAAAGCATCAGGTGCCGCCGTACATGATTTTCCACGATGCGACTCTGATGGAAATGCTGGAAAATCGACCACAGACCTTGGCGCAAATGGCGAATATTTCCGGTGTGGGGCGCAGAAAACTGGACGAATATGCCGAGGATTTTCTGCAGGTTTTGCGCGAACACCAGACTGTCGAGGCACCTACGGCGCAAGAAAGTGCAGTTGAAAGTTTAAACATGTTCCGCCTGGGAATGGATGTTGACCGCATTGCCGGCATGCGCGGCTTGTCCCCGGCAACGGTGTACGGACATTTGGGCAAAGCGGTTCAGCAGGGGCAGTTGGCCCTGTCCGAAGTGACGGGTCTGGATGATGGCGTGCTGAAGGAAATCAGGCTGGCTCTGGAGCTTGACCAAAGTGGTCGGCTGCAAAATGTTTACAATGACTTAAACGGTGCCTATCCCTATGAAATTTTGCGCTGTGTTAAGGCCAGTCTTATAGATAAAATCTAGTTTGTTTCAACGCACTAGAGAAAAAGAGTGTTTCCCTTTCGGCAAAAAATGTGGTTATATTGTTCGCGACCTTGTTCCGCGAAAGCAAGGCGTCGATTCAACAGTGTTCTAGCGCTAGGGGGGGGAGTAACGGAGTGAATGACTCTGGGGTTACCTTACACGCGGTTGGACACGATAATTAAAGAAATAAGTCAAAAGGGGTAAAAGCATGGCAACTGGTACCGTTAAATGGTTTAACGAGGCCAAAGGTTTCGGGTTCATTTCACCAGCAGACGGCAGCGGCGACGTGTTTGTGCATTTTTCTGCTATCAGCGGTTCTGGTTTCAGAACGCTGGCAGAAGGTCAAAAAGTTAGCTTCGAAGTCGAGCAGGGCGCCAAGGGCCCACAGGCAACCCAGGTAACTGTGGTTAGCTAAACAGCTTGCAGATAAGCCCCACTTCGGTGGGGCTTATTTTATTCCAGCGGATTACTTTTAAATTCCTGCTGGATCTGTTCAACCTCACCGCGATGAGAAATCAACGCCTGTACGCAGTCGTTGTCTAATGTTTGCCCCGCCAGTTTTGCCAGCCACTCAAGTGCTTCGTCGTTGCTCCAGGCTTTTTTGTATGGCCGCTCGCTCGTCAATGCATCGAAAATATCCGCTACGGCAACGATTCTAGCCTCGAAGGGAATGTCATCGCCGGATTTGCCACAGGGATATCCTGTCCCGTTAACGGCCTCATGGTGATACAGCGCGATGTTGCGCAAAATATCGACGTGGCCATGTTGATTCAGACCAAAATTGGTGACTAAATCATCAATGATCTCCTGGCCGCGCGTGGTGTGCGTCCGCATGATTTTCATTTCATCTTCGTCGAGTTTTGCTGGCTTGAGCAGGATGTCATCGGGAATGGCAATTTTGCCAATATCGTGCAGTGGCGCGAACATGAAAATGTGTTGAATGTATTCATCATCCAGGTGATGAGCGCTGGCCAGCGCTCGGGCGATGAGCAAACTGTAGCGTGACATGCGATCCAGGTGGCTGCCGGTTTCAGGATCACGCAAATGGGTAATGTTGCCAGTGGTTTTGACTGCTGCGGTAAGAGTGTTGACCGAGGAAACGTGGTTCACCACCATCATAGCCAGCAGGTGGGCATACAAATCAACTTTTTCCAGAGACAGTGAATCAAACACATCCGCTTGATAAGAATTCATGAACAGGAATCCCTGGAACTCCCCCTGGTTGTACATCGGTAACGTATAACTGGCGGCGTATCCTTGATCGCTGAGTTTTTTGTTGTGTTCCTTGGGGTCAGTATTCAGGTTGCGCATATCGTTAATGACGCGCGGCTGACCAGTTTTGAGAATTTCTTTTAGGGATGGGGCATTGTCCAGCAAGGCCTGATAATTCGAAATGGGATTGTCGCCACCGCTGCTGTGCAAAAAAGTTTTTAGCACACGGGTTTTGGGATCGTACAGCGTGATTGCAATACGTGCGATGAACGGCAGGTCTTGTTGTATACGCTGATGTGCTTTAACTAGCTTGTCTTTCAAGCTGCCTTTTTCGCTAAGAAAGCGGAGACTATCCTGGTGTAACGTTTCACGGTTTTCCATGTTGTTATTCTCGCTTGCAGTTAGCCTGATCAAAAGGCGATCTGATATCACCTGCTGAATTTGTATAAGCAAGTAATTCGCCGTTTATAACGTGTTGCATTCTCCTGTGGTGCTTAAGTTGAATCTATTAATCTTAGCTAAATACTTGGTTTTTAACTTATCAATTAGCTTGGCAAATGGCAAAAAATAGGCATTTTTTTGAAAGATACATTTACAGTGAATCTTTGTAGGCGTATAGTCTGCCGTCACTTTGGGTGATATTTGCTTTAGGGAGACATGCGATGTTTGGTTTTTTGAAAAAACTTTTTGGTGGTGATTCTTCAAGCAACGCTTCCGCTGGTGGAAGTTTGTACGATCGTATCGGTGGCGATGCCGCTGTTAACGCCGCAGTAGACGTGTTCTACCGCAAGGTGTTGGCTGACAAGCGCATCAACAAGTTCTTCGAAGGCGTGGACATGGGCAAGCAGGCTTCCAAGCAGAAAGCCTTCCTGACTATGGCGCTGGGCGGCCCACACAACTACACCGGCAAAGACATGCGCCTGGGCCATGCTCACCTGGTAGAAAAAGGTCTGAACAATTCTCATTTTGACGCGGTTATGGAAAACCTGGGCGCGACCCTGACTGAACTGGGCGTTCCTGGTGATCTGATTGCTCAAGCTGCTGCCATTGCAGAAAGCACGCGCAAAGACGTGCTGGCTGGTTACACTGCCGAAGAAAAAGCCGCAATGAGCAAGGGCAAGTCACTGTACGAGCAAATCGGTGGCGATGCTGCCGTGAACGCTGCTGTAGACGTGTTCTACCGCAAAGTATTGGCTGATGTCCGTATCAATAAATTCTTTGAAGGCGTGGACATGGGCAAGCAGGCTTCCAAACAGAAAGCCTTCCTGACTATGGCGCTGGGCGGCCCACACAACTACACCGGTAAAGACATGCGCCTGGGCCATGCTCACCTGGTAGAAAAAGGTCTGAACAATTCTCATTTTGACGCGGTTATGGAAAACCTGGGTGCGACCCTGACTGAACTGGGCGTTCCTGGCAATCTGATCGCACAAGCCGCTGCCATCGCAGAAAGCACGCGCAAAGACGTGCTGGCTGGCTACACTGCTGAAGAAAAAGCCGCAATGAACAAAGGCAAGTCGCTGTACGAGCAAATCGGTGGCGAAGCTGCCGTGAACGCGGCCGTAGACGTGTTCTACCGCAAAGTACTGGCTGATGCCCGCATCAACAAGTTCTTCGAAGGCGTGGACATGGGCAAGCAGGCTTCCAAACAGAAAGCCTTCCTGACTATGGCGCTGGGCGGACCACACAACTACACCGGTAAAGACATGCGCGCTGGCCATGCTCACCTGGTAGCCAAAGGTCTGAACGACAGCCACTTCGATGCCGTTATCGAGAACCTGGGCGCAACCCTGACTGAACTGGGTGTTCCTAGCAATCTGATTGCTCAAGCCGCTGCGATCGCAGAAAGCACTCGCAACGACGTACTGGGCAAATAAGGTACTTTCATCCCTATTTGGAAGTACTTATTTTTGGAGGACCTTACCCCCTAAGGTCCTCTTTTTTTGCGTTATAAATCAGATGAATTTCTGTCAATGTGCTTGACGCAAGCCAAGCACATCCGCGAAGCAAAAAATTATAAATGTGCGCTGAACCATTCCACCTGTTTTGCGGCGGTTTGTTCAAACAATTTGCCTTTATAAACTTCGTAGTGTGTTGCGCCTTCAAGCTCAAACAACTCTTTGGGTTCGTTGGCAGCCTCGAACAATGAATAAGACTCTGTAACCGGGTTGACGCTGTCATTGGTGGCAGCAACGACCAGCACAGGAACATTTACTTTCGAAATGGAGTTGATAGGTTTGTGTGCCAGGGTTTCTGCGATGGTCAGGAACGGGATTTTAATTTTAAGCGCATCGAATGCTTCAGAGTATTCGTTGTAGAACTCTTTTGACTGCTCATCGGTCAGCACTTTGACGATAGGTACCATCATTTCCTTGCCGGTTTTTTCTTTTTTCTCTTTCATTTTTTCAAGGGTACCGAGGAATTTTTCCTTGTCTTCCTGGCTCATCTCCGAGGTGATAATTTTCTCGCCATCGGCAAAGGTCAATTGCACAGACAGCGCCTTGACGCGATCATCCTCTGATGCCACGACAATGGCGTTCGCACCGCCAAAGGACGTGCCCCACAATGCGATGCGGCTGGCGTCAACTTCAGGGCAACTGGCCAAAAACGAAATGGCCTGTTTGATGTCTTCGATTTGCAGCGCTGGCACCAAGCGCCCAGGCTCACCACCGCTGCCACCAAAGCCACGATAGTCAAAGGTCATGGCCACGTATCCGGCGCTGGCAAAATATTCGGCAAAGGCGGGCAGCAACAGCTCTTTTACCCCGGCAAAACCGTGGCACAGCAAAATGGCAGGGGCGTTTAATGTTGATTCATTGGGGATGTACACGTCCGCGACAATGGTTTGACCGTCAGAAATGAACTCAACCGATTTTTTGTGCATTGTTTATTGTCTCCATACGGTAAATAGTTATGTGCCGGTTATTTTAACGCCTTAATTCTCAAGCGGGCGAAATGTTTCGAACAAATCTGCTGAAGCCCCTGGTTAGTAAAAATAGGATAATCCCACGTAGGGGCCGGATAATTCCGAGACAGGATTGGATACCGAACGATACCCCAGTGATGTGGAAAATCCATTTTTGACGTACATAAAACTGTAATCTATGTCGGAAAGCGCAACCCGGTTAATGCTTGAGTACGATTGCCACAGACTAAACGCAAAATCGTCAGCAAATTGCCAAGTGATAGGGGCGGAAAATGTGGTACCTATATTTTTATGATTGCCTGTCAGTTCACTTCTGCCAAGACCGAAGTTGATTTCAAAATTATTTCCGTACGATAAACGGTAATAAATAATGCCGTAGGATAAGGTCAGCGAGTCAGCAGGGGTATTTTCGACAAATTGAGTTTTTCTGATCTGCGCACTGAATAGCGAATGTCCAACCTCAACAGAAAAATCGCGACCTTCCAGATCAGGGTAAACTGATTGCCATGTGCCGCTGGCGCGAAATGTGGGCAGCAAGGGTGAGCCAGTCTTGCGTGGCGTAATGCCGGGTGTTCGTTGATACCACGATGTTCGGTCCAGTGTGACGCGGGTGCCATGAGAGAAGGTAAAGCCTACTCCACGGGCTACGGCATCAAAAAGTCCACTGAACATATGTCTTGTAAATTCGTCGCCGATGGATGATGAGTCCTCTGAACAATCCATGCCGTTGCATGAGCCGCGACTGCTGGATTTTTTCGGCTCGCTAGATTGCGGCGTGGTCGAGTCACGCTCGAAGTCGTCCAGTGTTCCACTGAAAGCAATGCTTGGCAGGAAAAGGAGTAGCGATGCAAACAATATTTTATTGTTGATGCGTTCCATGCTGGATTCATCCGCCCTAAAAATATCCAACGTTGTTATTCATTTATATCCTAATAGCAAAGTCCGCTTCATGTGTTTGTAATATCGTTTGGGGTGTGTAATGCGCCATACAGATTTTATGATCAAGAAATAAAATATTTTATATTCGACCAAAGCATGCTTTTATGCCTTCTGACTGGCGAGGGACTCTTTGATTCCGACGCGGTATGGCGTTGCACGCAAACCAAAGGCTGACTCGATCTTGCTGCTGTCGAAGCGATAGTCGTATTCAAACTGGTACATCATTTCATCGTTTTCGCGAATGATGGGCATGAAAATACCCATGAGCTTCAATACCCAGCGGGGTACGGCTTGCAACTTGTATGGGCGCTCTGCCAACTCGCAAGCCAAACGTACGAAGTCCGCTCCTTTGATTGGTTCCTTGACTGTGGGCAAATGCCAGGTTTGGCCAAAGGCCTCAGGCGATCTGCCGAGCAAGGCTACGGCATTTCCGGCATCCGGCGTATAGGTGAAGGTATGCAGTGCGTTGGGGTTTCCTATCCATTGCGGCGCCTTTCCAGCTCTGAGCCGTTCGAATACTGTCGCATGGGGAAAACTGTTGACTGCATTTGGTCCATAAAAATCGGCTGAACGGCTGATTAGCGCTTTGAGATTGTCATTGCGTATTTCATCCAGCAGCATGGTGGCAATCCTTGCTCTGACTTCCCCTTTTTTGCTGGTCGGATTGAATGGCGTATTCTCGGTCATTACGCCATCCACATGGCCATAGGCATAGACGTTGTCGAAGAACACGAGACGACTTCCATGGCGTTTGCAGGCATCAATCACATTACGCATTACGATGGGCCATTGTTCCTGCCAGACTGCCGTGTCGTATTTTAAACCCGCGACGAGATAAACCACTTCACTGCCAGCAACTGCCTTTGCCGTTGCCTGAGCATCCAACAAATCGGCCACCACGGTCTCATCTGTCGGATTGACTTTTCTGGGATTGCGACTGGCCTGACGGATGGCAGGCGAGACCGAAACAAGCGCCTTGGACAACCCTTGGCCAATAACACCATTTGCGCCGAGTATCGTGTGCATAGTGTTTTATTTCCTCCTGTTGCTTGTGTGACAACTTACGAATGATACGATGTTATTCCTCTGTGTGAATAAATGGAATGGGCCTGGGGAGACTGTTTAGTCGACAGGCCGGGTACCGACAGTAATCACAACTTTGCCCTTGGCGTGGCCTTGCTGAACGTAGCGAATGGCTTCCGGCACTTCATCAAATTGAAAACGTTTGTCGATGACGACTTTAAGTTTGCCCGACGCAAGCATCTCTCCAAGAAACTGCAAGTTCTGTTGATTTGACTTGGAAAAAACAGCGCTCACTTTGCGCTTGCCAACGATCGAAAGTAGTGGCCCCAGCAGCAGTGCCTGGAATAATTGAGCGGAGTTTCCACCTGTCATCACATACCGACCGTTCGGACACAATATGCGCCGGTAATCAAATATGGAACGAAATCCATTCAGGCCAAAGACAATATCGTAACAATTGCCGTTGCGGGTGAAATCTTCTTTCGTGTAATCAATAACGTGATCCGCACCGAGGGCGCGGGCTTGTTCTAGTTTGCTGGTGCTGCAAACAGCCGTGACTTCGGCAGCGTAATATTTTGCGAGTTGCACAGCGAATGTGCCTACGCCGCCAGAGGCGCCATTGATCAAAACCTTTTGTCCAGCCTGTACGTTGCCGACATCACGCACAGTATGCAAAGCGGTGAGGCCGGCCATGGGAACTGCGGCGGCTTGTTCAAAGGTGAGGTTGGCGGGTTTTAGCACCAGCTCAGTTTCTTTGGCGCATTTGTATTCCGCAAAGCCACCAAACCCGTTCCCGGATGTTTCGCCGAATACCTCGTCCCCGGGTTTAAACTGGCGAACATTTTTGCCAACGGCTTCCACCCGGCCTGAGATGTCAGCACCAGGGATCGAGTCTTTTTTCGGTTTGAATAGTCCAGCGCCCAGACGAACCAAAAACGGATCAGCCTTCATCATCCGCCAATCGGCGGCATTCACCGATACGGCTTCAACCTTTACCAATACCTCGTTGTCCTTTGGCGTTGGTTTGGGTATCTGCGATAGTTTTAGTACCTCAGCTGAACCGTATTGGCTATAGGTGAAAGCCTTCATATCGTTTCCTCGAATATTCCTTTATCCCTGGGTTAATTTTGCATGAAAATGAATGGACCATTTCCCGTAGGGTGCCGCCGTGCGCACCATGGTGACTATAATCTTGTACCTTTTATCCGACAAGCTCAAATCCGGTGTAGGGTGCCATCAGCGAAAGCGCATTGCACCAGCCGGTGTGTTGTCATTCGGCGCAATGCCTTTCAGTTATTGCGCCCTACGGGCCGATTTATCAGCAAGGCTTTGTCGCAAACAAAATAATATTTTTGTTGATATTTTTCATTTAATGAACTTTCATATAGGCTAGCAGCTTGGAGAGACTGATCTGTCTTGCTGTCGCATATAAAACATGCCTTTTTGTTTTTTAGTGACATTTTTGTTGGCGTGTGCTGCCTGCAATTTGTTTTTTGGATGGAATATGGACTTTAATGGAGGAGAATGAAAATGGTAAAGCCAGCTTTGATGCTGATATTGCCTTTTTTGGTTTTATCGGGGTGCGCCACCAAAGTGACCGAATATCAGCAAACAATCAATGGAAGTGCGACAGATTTTTCTAAAATTTCAAGTATGAAAAAAGGAAAGGCTTGCAGTTCTATAATTGGGAACTCAGATTCTTCTCTTTCTGCGGCGGCAAAAAATGGAGGAATTTCTTCCGTAAAGCATGTTGAAAAAGAAATGTTGCCATTGGGGCAGCATTGCACTGTAGCTTACGGCGAATAAGTGGAGAGGGAGGTAAATATGTTTAAAGTCTTTTTTCCGCTGATAGCGGTGGCAGCGTTGTTGTCTGGTTGTTCTATAACATCTTCTAGGACTGTCGTTGAATTCGATGGCTCTAAAACAAATTATTCTGAACTGGATAAGTTGAAAAAGGGCCAAGCTTGTCTTTCGACAGTGCTTATTTTTCCAACAACGTTTGATAAGTCAGTTTCAACTGCAGCCAAAAATGGTGGAATTTCAAAAGTAGCTCATGTCGATCAAGTTTACAATGAGGGCTTTTTGGGGTTGACTCGGGAAAATTGCACTGTTGTGTATGGAAACTAGGAGGGAGGAATGATGAAAACTAGTATCGTTAAAGCGCTTGCATTGCTTCCCTTGCTGACAGTGATGTCTGCTTGTAGTGTGATGGGGACCGATTATCGAATGGTATACGATAATACGGAAGTAAATATTAGTGGACTGAATAAAGGTACTGCCTGTCTAGAAAAGGGCAGTTTCTCTGGTTGGGTTGGTGATGCAACAATTGGTGCTGCTGCTAAGGCTGGTGGCATCAGCTATGTAAAATACGTTGAGCATGTTTCTATTGGTGGAAATACCTCTTGCGTGAATGTCTATGGCAAATGATATTTAGCAGCTAATCTAGCGTGTCTTGCCTTACTGTTGAACAGGCCTTTTATTGCTTGCTGGAGTGGTAAAAGGCCGTTCTTTTTGTGAGCTGTATTTTCGAGCCTATTCGTGCTTCTACTGCGACACACTCTTGGAAAACAACTGGATAACCACCACGCCCGCCAAAATCAGCCCCATGCCGACGATGGCGGCCATGTCCAGACTCTGTTTGTAGACCCAGACGCCGATCAGGCTGATGAAGATGATGCCCAGCCCTGACCAGATGGCGTAGGTGATGCCCATGGGGATGGATTTGAGTACCAGGCTGAGAAAGTAAAAGGCGCTGGCGTAGCCGGCCACCACCAGTACGCTGGGCAGGGGTTGGGTGAAGCCGTTACTGGCTTTGAGGGCGCTGGTGGCGATGACTTCGCTGATGATGGCGATGAGCAGGTAGAGATAGGCCATGAGTTAAACTCCGTAACTGATGGCCTATTGTGCAACGAAAGATTGGGGGCGTCGAGCCGGCTATTTTTTGCTGATTTTCCAGCAGTGATGAATCTTCGGATCGCGCTCAAAATCATCAGGCAGGGTGGCGCGACAGAGATCCTTGATGTCGTATCGCTCTGCCAGTGATGGATCGAGTTTGAAGCTGCGCAAGTTGTTGGAGAAAATCAGCGCGCCGTCGGCACTGAGCAGGGCGCAGGCTTGTTCGACCAGCGCGACGTGATCGCGTTGCACATCGAATGTTGATTCCATGCGTTTGGAGCTGGAAAAACTTGGCGGATCAAGAAAAATCAGATCAAACTGCTGTTTGCGCCAGACGGCGGTTTTTAACCACTCCAGACAATTGGCCTGTTCAAACTGGTGCTGCTTGCCGCCGAAATTGTTCAATTCCATATTGCGTTGTGCCCATTCGAGATAGGTGCGCGACATGTCGACGGTGAGAGTGGATTTGGCACCGCCGGCGGCAGCGTAAACGGTGGCACTGCCGGTGTAGGCGAACAGATTCAAAAAGCGTTTGTCTTTGGCCATGTCGCGAATCATGCCGCGAGTGATGCGGTGATCGAGGAACAAACCGGTGTCGAGGTAATCTTCAAAGTTGACCCAGAAACGGCAGCCGCCTTCGGTCACTTGATGATATACACGATTTTCGGCCAGGCGTTCGTACTGCGCCAAACCTTTTTGCTTGCGGCGAACTTTGAAAAACAGTTGATCATTGGTGATGTGCAGTTCATCCAGCAGCACGCCCAATACTTCACGCAAACGATGACGTGCTTTTTGTTGATCGATGGTTTTCGGTGCTTCGTATTCCTGCACGTGTACCCAGCGCTTTTCACCTTCGTAAACATCGACGGCGACGGCGTATTCGGGCAGGTCAGCGTCGTACAGGCGATAGCAGTGAATGTCTTCGCGCTTTAACCAGCGGGCAAATTTTTTCACATTTTTGTTTATGCGATTAGCAAACATTTGCGCCGCGTCGCTGCGCTCGTCGGCGGGCAGTGGGCGAGGGCGAGCCTGGCCGGAAGTGAAGTTGTCTTCGTCCACATCAAAGCGGAACAGTTTGCATTCCAGCGCGCCGTTGTAAAAATTATGCGAGCGCGCATAGCGCAGCCCCATGGGTTTGATCAATTCGTCGGTGTTGGTGAACACGCCAGCTTTCCAGTGAACAAAGCGGGCTTTGATGGTTTCGCCCAGTTGGCGATACAGCGTGTGCAATTGGGCGCGTTCGCCCAGACGTTCGCCGTAGGGTGGATTGACGATAACCAGACCCGGCTGATCTTTGCTGCTGCCGGGGGCGGCATCGACCACGTCGCATTTTTCAACATG
>JAOUHV010000066.1 GCA_029884425.1 Gammaproteobacteria bacterium | reverse complement strand
TATCCTGTTCTACAATTTCTCGTCATTTCTTGAAGATCCGTTGATGCTGTTCCGCATATGGCAGGGCGGCATGTCATTCCACGGTGGATTGATCGGCGTGATCGTGGCGATGCTGCTGTTTGCCAGAAAGAAAAAAGTTGGCTTCTTTAATGTTGCTGATTTTGTCGCGCCGTTGGTGCCGCTGGGTTATTTCTTTGGACGCATGGGAAATTTTATCAATGGCGAACTTTGGGGACGTCCTACTGATGTAGCTTGGGGGATGGTTTTTCCGCACGTGGACAATCTGGTGCGTCACCCTTCAATGTTATATCAAGGTGTGCTGGAAGGAATCGTGGTCTTTATTATGCTGTGGTTGTACTCGAAGAAAAAACGCCCGGCCATGGCTGTATCTGCCATGTTCCTGATCCTGTTTGGTGTGTTCCGTAGTTTCAATGAATTTTTCCGTCAGCCCGATGCGCAGTTAGGATTTATTGCATTCGACTGGATGACGATGGGACAACTATTGTCTATTCCGATGATTATCGCAGGCGCAATCATGTTGGCTATTGCCTATAAGCGCTAAAAAGTTAGGAGTTTTGTGTGAGTTTGCATCCCGAACAACAATATTTGGATACGTTGCGTTATTTGCTGGAACACGGTGATGAGCGGGTTGATCGTACTGGTGTGGGTACCCGTGCCACGTTTGGCGTCACCATGCGGTTTAATTTGCAAGAGGCGTTTCCTGCCTTCACCACCAAACGAGTGTATTGGAAAACCGCGATCAAAGAAATTTTGTGGATGTTGAGTGGCGGTCGCAATGTGCGCGAGCTTCTCGAGCAAAATGTCCATATCTGGTCCGATTGGCCGCATAAAAAATTTGTTGATGCCAGCGGTGAAAAAATTTCCATGCAGGAATTTGAACAGCGCATCTTGGCCGATGCGCAGTTTGCCCAGCAATGGGGTGACTTGGGCCCGGTTTATGGATTTCAATGGCGTCACTGGCCTACGGCATCCGGCGCAGAAATTGACCAGGTTAGCCAGGTGCTGGATATGTTGAATAACAATCCAACCTCGCGTCGCTTGATTATTGAAGGCTGGAATGTCGCGCAACTGGATGACATGGCGCTGCCGCCTTGCCACAAAACCTATCAGTTTTATGTCGGTGGTGGAAAATTATCCCTGGCGTTGTATCAGCGCAGTGCGGATATCCTGCTCGGTGTGCCGTTTAATATTGTGAACGGTGCGTTAATGACGCATATTTTTGCCCAACAGGCTGGATTAGAGGTTGGCGAGTTTATTTGGTTTGGTGCGGATGTGCATTTGTACACAAATCATGTTGAACAGGCGGCATTGCAGTTGTCCCGCGAACCAAAAGCTTTACCATCGTTACAGATCAAGCGTAAAGCCGCGAGCTTGTTCGACTACACGGTCGAGGATTTTGATTTGCTTGGCTACGATCCACATCCTGCCATTTCAGCACCGGTGGCTGTGTGATGATGATTTCAATGATCGCCGCCATGGGCAGGAACCGCGAAATTGGTAAAGACAACCAATTATTGTGGAAACTGCCCAATGACATGAAATGGTTTGTCGCCAATACCAAAGGCAAACCCATTATTATGGGGCGAAAAACCTTTGAGTCGTTCGGCAGCAAGCCACTGCCGAATCGACTGAATATAGTGGTGACTCATGACAGACAATATCATGCGCCCGGTGCGGTGGTTGTGCATGATGTCGATCAGGCGATTGCAGCAGCGGGCGATGTGGATGAGGTTATGATTATTGGCGGGGCCTCGTTCTATCAGCAACTGTTACCCAAAGCCGATCGTTTGTATCTTACCTACGTTGATGGTGAGTTTGATGCGGACGCCTGGTTTCCCGAGTTCAACAATAATCATTACCAAATTGTATCTCGTGAAATCCATCAGGCCGACGAGAAGCACGCGTACCCCTATTTATTTGTAGTCCTACAACGCCTTCCTTGATTTTTTAATTGTCCATCTTCTGCTAGATTTACAATATTGTCGCACTTGTTTTTATAGGGGGGCGACAAACGTATTTCTGTTCAACAGCAATCGTTGTTGCTAAATGTTGAGTGTGAGTATTCCATGAATTTCATAAATGGCATCACCATTTTGTTAGTGTATCAATTGATCGGTGAAGTGACCGTAATTTCTCTCGGCATTTCTATTCCCGGACCTGTGCTGGGTATGTTCATGCTGTTTGTGACGTTGATGATTCGTAAAGGTGTGCCCGAGGCGGTGGAAGCCGGTGCCAATGCCTTGCTGAGTCATTTGTCGTTGTTATTTGTGCCTGCCGGCGTTGGTTTAATGGTGCATTTTTCGCGGATTAGTGACGAGTGGATTCCTATTGGTGTCGCCCTGATTGTCAGTACGGTGGTAACGATGATCTCCACGGCGTTTATCATGATAGGGTTGTCGCGGATCACGAACAAAAGGATCACCAATGACCGATAATTCTAATTTGGCATTGTTGTGGGTGTATTTGTCGGCTTCACCGTTGCTGGGGCTGACAATGACATTGGTAGCTTATACCATCGCCTACAAGCTATATGTGAAAACCAATTCCAATCCTTTGTTCAATCCGGTGGTAAGCGCAGTTGCAATGCTGATTATTTTTTTACTGCTGGCAGATATTGATTACCGGGAATATTTTGAGGGCGCCAAGTTTGTTCACTTTTTGTTAGGTCCAGCAACCGTTGCACTGGCGGTGCCGCTGTATCAACAGGCAGGGCGAATTCGTACCTTGTGGATGCCGGTGCTGTTGGCGATTGTTGGCGGAGTGGTCATTGCTTCGTTAAGTGCAGTAGCTGTCGCAGCGATGCTTGGCGCTAGCCTGGAAACACAGTTATCTCTTGCTCCAAAATCGGTGACGGCACCTGTGGCTATGGGCGTGTCTGAAAAAATTGGTGGATTGCCCTCGCTCACGGCGGTTCTGGTGGTGACGACGGGTATTTTGGGTGCGGTTTTGGGCGCGAAATTATTTGAATTGTTCAGAATCAAGGATGATGCAGTGAAGGGCATTGCCATGGGGGTGACTGCGCATGGAATAGGTACCGCTCGCGCCTTTCAGATCAGTTCGCAAATGGGTGCATTTTCTGGATTGGCAATGGCGTTATCGGCTCTGGTGACGGCATTGATGCTGCCTTGGATCGTTAAATATTGGGCCTTATTTTTACAGTGATGTTACATATTGGCCCTAGAGTTTTTTTAAGAACTGCCGGGTTCAACGCAAGAATTTAATAGTTGATTTATCCTTATTTTTAAACGCATTATTTTTCAGTGAGATTGTGATAACCCTCAGAAAGTAAAGCATAAAAAATAGCATATTGCCGCCGTAACAGTAGGCCAGGAGGAATGAATCATGGCTGATGTTCGGTACAAACTGCTAGTAGTGGATGATGATATGGAAATTCGTCAGTTTGTTGCAACGGTTTTGGGCGCAGAACTGTCGTGCGATTTATTACAAGCGGCGAACGGGAAAGATGCGTTAAAACTCTGTCGAGAGTATTCCCCTGATTTGGTGCTGCTGGACGTTGTAATGACCGGCATGGATGGCTTTGAGGTTGCGAAGCAACTGAAACGAGCGGCGATACCGTTTGTAGCGATGACAGCATTGGTGGAAAGTGAGCATATTCGCCACCTTGTTGACTTGGGTAGTTTTTCCTTTTTGGCTAAACCGGTGAGTCGTCAGCAGTTGCTTGGTACGGTTATCTCCGCCTTGTCACGTATTGCCCATGTGCGTGAGATTCAACGATATGCCGATTCGGCCGCCGATATTGGTACGGCGCGAGGTGCTATCTCCGCCTATTTTTCCATTCATCCAGATCAGTCATTTGATCTGCTCAAAGAGATGGCCAGAGATGTCCATGGAAATGTAAAGGATACCGCCCAAGTGGTGAATCAGTTTCTTGATTTTCTGGCCAGAGCCAACCAAAAGCGCGAGGCGCGGCAGATGCGCCAGAAAAAACGCTCATAGCGCGAGGGGCTTGCTAATCGGTTGTTAATATTGTATTTTATCAACGTTTTCGGTCCATAATATCCGCCGTCAACAGGGCACGTCCGTCTTCCGCGTGCAGAAGGATTTTTTGCTTGCACCATGCGAGCATGTCTGCGCGGAGATGGTTTGATGGACCAAAATAAAAACAATTCCCATTTAGCTACAAGTACAGACGAACAGCGACTGTATCAATTACTGAGGCACCAGGTTTTAAGCCATGTTGCCGATGCCGCTAGTCTTGCCGATTCCACTCGCTTTTACACGGATCATTTTGGCAATACCTACCTTGAATCAGGTGAACACGTATCGTTTGATCACAACCTGTGTTCAATTGTTAACGCATTGAACATTCTTCATCAGGGCTATCCGCAAATTGGACCTTGGACAAATGCGAGTCAGCGTCGCGCCAGTGTCCTGATTGTCGATGACGAAATGTCGGTTCGCTCCATGATAAAAACCGTGCTGGAAGATAGTGTTGATGCAACGATTCATGAAGTAGCAGGGGGCGAGGAAGCCCTGGCATTTTGTAATAATCATCGGCCTGATATTGTGCTGCTGGATATGGTGATGCCGGATGTGGACGGCTTTTCTGTAGCTAGGGAGTTACGGTTAAAAGGTATTCCTTTTGTTGCAGCAACATCGTTATCTGATTTGAAAAGCTTGCAGCGTGTTATTGAAGCTGGATGTCTTTCGTTCATCGCCAAACCCATGTCATTTTCGCAAGTGCAAGGCGTGATGATGGCTGCGCTCAAGCAGGTGAAGCATACCAGGGTGGGGATGGGGTTTGACCAATGTTGTGACATTTGCACAGCACGTGGAGCGCTTTCGGCGTATTTGGCGATTTCTCCGGAAGAAGCGTATGAAGTGATTCGCGAAATGGCCAGAGATAATCATGGCAGTAGTCGCGATATCGCCAAAGAAATTAATCAGTATGTCGATTTTATGGCGAAAATAAAGAACAAGCAGGTTGCGCGCAGCACACGCAAAGATTCGCGGCGAAACAACAATAAACGGCGCAACTAGTTTGCGCCAGATTATCGGTCGGGGTCGACATGGCGTCCACTGCTGTTGTTGATGCGAAACCAGCCGGTGATGCTTCGACGTGAACGATGCGCTGTACAGACTTCGTGTGGGAAACTTTCACTTAAAAAAACCACCAGTCGCCCAAATGTGGGCAATATTTCGGCAAAAGGTTCAACATCGTTTTCATTGCGGTACATTTTTAGATCACCGCCGTCGCTTTTTTTCCAGTCATGATTAAGATACAGAATTGTTGTTAAGCGTCGATTGCCTTGTCCTTTGAAGGCATCGACGTGACGTTTGTAATAGCTGCCCTGCGGAAAGTGCGCGTAGTGACATTCGTAGTCAAACAATCCCAAGAACAGCTCGCGATTGACGTGTTGTCGCAGTGACTCCATCCAGTTAAAGTAATCTGCCGTGGCAGTATCATCTTTGTTAAGCCAGTGAATAACGTCGGTCCTGATATCATCATTGGTGTGAAATTGGTCAGCTCGGCCAATACCTGCACGTTTGAATTGCGAGTTATCCAGCGATAAAAAATGTTTTTCCAGCTTGGCCAGTAACTCGCTGGGCAATGCCTGGTCGATAACGGCATACTGTTGTGTGACCAGGGTGTTGACGATGTGTTCAAATATGGTTGGTTCTGACGTATCGGTCGCAGGATTCAAGGCTGTTTTTCCTCGATAGTATTTACCGCAGTTATACCCGAAAATTGGCTGATTGTCGTCCATAAGCGGCGAGCGATTTATTTTTTACGAGGTGTTCATGAATACGTCCTTTGAAGGATTTTCGCCCAAGCTGTTCCAGTTTTTGCGGGATCTGAAAAATAACAACAAGGCATGGTTTGAACAGAACCGGGATCGTTACCAGCAGGACGTGGTTGAGCCGATGGTGGCTTTTATTGCGGCAATGGTAGAACCGATGCGGGAGGTTTCGCCCTATTTTCAGGTGGTGGCCAAGGCCCATGGCGGCTCGATGTTTCGTATCTATCGGGATACCCGGTTTGCCAAGGACAAGCGGCCCTATAAGGAAAATGTCGGCTGTCAGTTTCGCCATGAGGTCGGCAAGGATGCTCACGCGCCGGGGTTTTACGTCCATCTGGAGCCGGATAATATTTTCTTCGGCGGCGGCATTTGGATGCCACCCACGCCTGTGCTCAACAAGGTGAGGATGGTGATTCAGGCTTTTCCTAAATCCTGGGAGCAGGTGGTGGAAAATCCGGATTTCAAATTGCGCACCCACGGGGTTGAGGGCGATGGTTTGATCAAGGTGCCGCGGGGATTTGCCGAGGATCACCCCTTTATCACTGATATTAAAAGAAAAAGCTATTATGCCATGGGGCAGGCGACCGAGTGCGAGGCATGCCAGCCAGAATTCGTTTCGCAGGTGGCAGCGACTTTCGAAGCCGTGGCGCCCTTGATGAAGTTTTTGTGTCGGGCGTTGGAAGTTCGTTTTTAGAAAAAAACGCCAATGAGGTATCGAGCCTGGCGACTGTTTCGGGCATAATCCAGAGTCGAATAGTTGGCGAAATTGGATAAAGACATGTCACAAGCAAGCGCGCGTCATATTTTGGTTGAAACCCAGCCATTGTGTCTGGAGTTGAAGGCAAGGATTGAAGCCGGTGAGGATTTTGCCGAGTTGGCTAAAAAGTATTCAACCTGTCCCTCTGGGCGTCAGGGCGGTGCCCTGGGTTCTTTTGGTCCGGGGATGATGGTCGAGGAATTTGATCGCGTTGTGTTCAGCGCACCGGTAGGACAAGTCCAAGGTCCGGTACAAACGCAATTTGGTTACCATTTGATCGAGGTTACAAGCCGCACGAACTAGGTGGTCTGTTTTGCGCAATCCACGTGACGAAATTGTACCCGGTGATCCGGCAGTACTAAAAAACTGGCTGGTATTTCTGGGGCTGTATATCGCGTTCCTGCTTTGGCTGGAACCGATGATTGATTTTTTGATGACCATGCTGCCGCTGGATCGATCGCTGGCGGCGATTGATGCGTTTAATCAAAAGAAACACTATGTGGCAACCATTGCATTTGGCGTTGCTCGCAGCTTGCCGATCTTGATGTTTTTGTGGCTGGGTTATGTGGTTATGCAGGCGCAACGTCTGCCACCCAAACATATCAAACTGCCATTTTCGGTGAAGCTGATCAGTGGGCCCAGGGCGAAAATGATCGGCATGATGATGATGTCTCTGGCGCTGTTGCTGTTGTTGCGCGAAGTGTCGATGTTGGTGTCGGTACAACCGGTGTAGCAAGTTGCCACACGACGACGATTTTAGAAGAAAAGGAAGCGGTAATGCCGGCGTTTTACCAAGCCGTTTGTGATTGCGGATACAAAATCGATGGACTGGTTGATGGGCTGAATTCGCACGGTGAAAACTGGGCGATTGCCCAGTGTTGTTCTTGCAATCAGATGATTTCGGTTTCTGATCATGCGGCGTATTCGCATTGTGCCCACGAGTATCAGTTGTTTGCCTGCCCCTGCTGTGGGAGTGCCGATATTTTTCTTATTCCTGATCTGGATAGTTCGCTGCATTGCCCAAAATGCAAACACCAGACTCTGCAGCTTCATGAGACTGGTGTCGAAGCGGTCGTTGAATAGACGCCCCCGATTTCTGCTGTCCTCAAGCTTCCCGCCGTTCAGATTGTCGCTATATTAAAATAGCCTGTCGCTGCCAACTTGATACGCCGTAGCTGTATCGAGCGCGATAATTGCATTTATCCCAATAATGTTTGAACATGGCAAAAACCAGACTCAAGGGAGAGATGTTTTGTGAAAACGCTGCTGAATGCCTTAGAGGCGAGGGTGTTGGGCTGTATGATGGAAAAGGAAGTAACGACGCCAGACCAGTATCCTCTTTCATTGAATGCACTTTGCAATGCAGTTAACCAAAAAAGCAACCGTGATCCGGTGTTGTCTTTGTCGGAGTCAGAAGTTCAAGATGTGGTTGATCAGTTATTAAAAAAACATTTGCTCACCGACAAAAGCGGTTTTGGCAGTCGGGTCGCCAAATATCAACATCGCTTTTGCAATACCGAATTCAGTAAATTGAAACTCTCGCCAGGCGAGTTCGGTATTGTCGCCGTTTTGATGCTGCGTGGCCCGCAAACGCCGGGCGAATTGCGGACTCGCTGTGAGCGTTATCATCACTTTGCGGATGCGCAGGAAGTGGAGATGGTGCTTGAGCAATTGGCAGCCAGAGAAGATGGCGCGCTGGTTGAAAAATTGCCGCGCGAAACCGGTAAACGCGAAAGCCGGTACATGCACTTGTTTGCAGATGATGAATACGTGACGAGTATGCGCGATGCCATTCATGTGAGCGTTAGTCACCACGCCAGTGGTGGTTCAGGCGAGCCGAGCAGAATAGAGGCTTTGGAAGCCCGAGTGGAAGCGCTGGAACAGCAACTTGCGCAGCTCAAACAGCAGCTTCAGTGATGATTCCTGGACAAATCAGCTGCCCGATACGGTGCAGCTGATGGTTTGATGATCTGGCGAAATGGCAAAAATAGTTCAAGACGTGTAGCTATTTTTGCGCGAGTTGTAGAGGTCAACCAACTGCTGTAGTTTTTCCTCGTCATATTCCCGCAAACCACTTAGCACCATATTTTTTTCACCGCTACCGACGACGTTGCCGTTGCAGAGCAGTTGAAACTTCAATTGTGCATCGCCGCGCTTGCCGTCGACGGCCAAGGTGGCCTGGCTGAGTTCCAGTGAAGGCTTGGTGAAATCCAGTCGATCAAGCTGAATGACCATGCTTTCGTAAATCACCAAGGGGCGATCAGGATTAATCATCACCTGATGATTGGCCATCAATGGAACCAAAATATGCGGGAAGGTTTGTCCTGAAAACGCAACATAGGCGCTGGTCAGATTGGCGATGGTTTGAGGATCGAGTGTACGCTCGCCGTGGCGGGCAACACTCAGATAATCTTTGCCGCGACTGTCACTGATCGAAAATTCGTCGCCATTGGTGTCTGGCAAAATAATCGTGCTTTCTTCCGACACCATGCCTTGAAACACAAAACGCATATTCTGGCTAAGCCCGTACTTGTTGAGCACCAGCGAAAACAGCAAGTCGCCGGGAACGCAAAAACGCTTGGCATCGTGATCATGAATGGGATTAAAGTCACCTGCCATGTCTTTGGCAAATGAGCTGGCTTGCTGACGGGAAAAGTGGATGCCGTCAGCGTGTTCAGAGTAATAATTTTCTAGCAGCATGGACTCGTTCAGGTGCTTGGGGCGGTTTGAAGGACAAATCAGGGCTAATCATAGCAGGCTGATTGAAATAACGAAATGTTGAGCTTCGGGGCGTTACTCATTGAAACAAGTATGGTATGCTTCACCGCACTTCCGGCACTCATGCCAAGCCGTATTCGGGGACTGCCTAAATGACCAAAACCCAAGCAAATCAGCCGTTAACTGACCAGGAGTTGGTTGAACTGGACGATTTTTTGTTGTCTACCGATGAACAGAGCGGCGCTCTGTCCGTGGACGAAGCGCATGGCTATATCTCGGCGCTGGTGGTGTCTGATGCCCAGATTGAGCATCAGGAATGGTTGTCTGCAGTGCTGGCGGAGGCCGATTTTGCCAACGATGCTGAGCGCGATCGCATCGAAGACCTTCTGTTGCGGATGTACGATGAAATTGCAACGGGTCTGGAGGCGGGTCGTCGTTTTGAACCTCTGGTGATTGAAGAAGAGGAAAACGGCGAGATCCTCGAGATTCCCGAGGGTTGGTGCTACGGATTTATGCTGGGCGTGGCTGAAGAGCAGGATCGCTGGGAAGATTTGCCCAGAGAACAGCAGGAGTTGCTGGCACCGATCGCCAAGCTGGCTCTGACCTACAGTGAAGATGAAGACACCGATTTGGATGAAGAGGACTACGAGTCCCTGGTTGACCTGATTCCAGGATCAGTCAACAGCTTGTACGACTACTGGCACTAGTGCCAGCGGAGTCTCAAGCCTAACCCCGCCTACCGAGCGGGGTTTTTTTTGATAGTCATCAATTGATCATAATTTATCCAGTTGAGATTCTTAGGTTTTTCTGTGCTTTTTGAGTGTTACGGCATCTTTTATGCCTAGCATTCATCGAATGAAGCAGTGAGCGAGAGAGGTAATTTATATGAAACCAGAAACAGTAGACGCCCGCATTACACCCGAAGGCCGTCTGGATATTCTGTCACAGGCAGAAGTCGCAAAACTGCTCGATAATAGCCAGGGGGGGCTGTACAACATTTTTCGCAATTGCTCGCTGGCCGTGTTGAACTGCGGTAACACGATGGACGACGGCAAGGCGCTGATGGACAAATACAAGGATTTCGAAATCCGTATTGTTCCCCAAGAGCGCGGCATAAAGCTGGAAGTGAAGGGCGCGCCCGCTAACGCCTTTGTTGACGGCAAAATGATTAAGGGCATTAACGAGCATTTGTTTACCGTGCTGCGGGATATTGTCTACATCAGCGATGAAATTGAAGACAATCCGAAATTCCGTTTGGACGATTCCGAAGGCATCACCAATGCGGTGTTCCACATTCTGCGCAATGCCGGTGTATTAGCGCCTGCACCCAATCCCAATTTGGTGGTGTGCTGGGGCGGGCATTCGATCAAGCGACATGAATACGAATACACCAAGCATGTTGGCTATGAAATGGGGCTGCGTGGTTTGGATATTTGCACTGGATGTGGTCCTGGTGCGATGAAAGGCCCGATGAAAGGGGCAAACATTGCGCACGCCAAGCAGCGAATTAAAAATGGACGTTATGTTGGTTTGTCAGAGCCAGGCATTATTGCCGCCGAGTCGCCCAATCCGATTGTGAATGATCTGGTGATTTTGCCGGATATAGAAAAGCGTCTGGAAAGCTTCGTGCGTATGGGACATGGCATTGTGGTGTTTCCTGGCGGTGCGGGAACGGCGGAAGAAATTTTGTATTTGTTGGGTATTTTGTTACATCCGGAAAATGCCGATGTACCGTTCCCATTTATTTTGACCGGACCAGAAAGTGCGCGTGAATACTTCAAGCAAATAAATGACTTTATCGGCCTGACGTTGGGCGAAGAAGCGCAGCGCATGTACAAGATCATCGTCAACGATCCTGCTGCCGTGGCTCGTGAAGTGATCAAGGGCATAGAAACCGTTCGCGAATATCGTCGTTCAACAGCCGATGCGTATTATTTCAACTGGCGCCTGAAAATTGAGCACGAATTCCAGAAGCCATTTGAGCCGACACACGAGAATATGGCCAGCCTGGCACTGCATAAAAACCAGGAAACCCACATGTTGGCAGCGAACCTGCGACGCGCATTTTCCGGAATTGTCGCCGGTAACGTGAAGGAAGACGGTATCCGCAACATCGAAAAGCATGGTCATTTTGAAATTCACGGTGACCCTGCGGTGATGGAACCGCTGGATGCCTTGCTCAGTTCCTTTGTGAAGCAGCAACGCATGAAACTGCCTGGCAAGGAATATATTCCCTGCTACCGCATCATCAAGTGATCAAAATGTGCAAATGCATGACGGCCGGTTTATCCGGCCGTTTTTTTTGCTGATGTAGTACACTAGACGTTGAGATTTCAGGACGTTGATGCCGGAGGTAGGTGTATGGTCGACGAACAGCAGGCAGAAAGACAGACTAGGCGCTGGGTGGAGCAGGTTATTGTTGGCTTGAATTTTTGCCCATTTGCCAAAAATGAGCTGGTACAAAATACCCTGCGAATTTCTGTCAGTGATGCGACGACCATGGAGGCTGCGCTACATCGCCTGGCTGATGAGTGGCGTTTGATGGATGAAGACGGCAATATTGAAACGACTCTGCTGGTGTTTAGCCATGGCTTTGAGCGTTTTGACGATTTTCTCACGCTGCTGGATTATGCCGATCGCTTGCTGGAAATGCAGGGCTATGTGGGCACCTATCAATTGGCGCATTTTCATCCTGACTATTGTTTTGCTGACAGCGATGCGACGGATGCTGCCAACTACACCAATCGTTCGCCCTGTCCCACGCTGCACATTATTCGTGAAGCGAGCATGGAAGAGGTGTTGCGTCGTTTCCCAAATCCTGAGGCGATTCCTGTGCGCAACATGGAGCTTGCCCGCAGTAAGGGGTTGGAGGTTATGCGAGAAATTTTGGCTGGTTGCATAGCGGGAGAGAAGTGATGGCGTTTGTTGAAGTTTCAGGACTCACAATTTATCCACTCAAGTCGGCTGCTGGCGTTCAGGTTGAACGGATTGAACTCGATCGTTTTGGTTTTGTCGGCGATCGACGTTGGATGGTGGTGGATGATGCGGGACGATTTTTGACCCAACGCCGCTTACCTAGAATGTGTTTGTTGCAGGCACAAACCGATGAAAATGACAGCCTCACTTTAACTGCGCCCGGGATGGACGTGCTGCATACACCTGCGCCGTTTTATGCGGAATCCACGGTTGTACAGATCTGGAATGATGAATGTGCCGCCATTGATGCGGGTGATGATGCCGCGCGTTGGTTGCAGCAATTTCTGGGATGCTCGTGCCGTTTGGTGTACTTCCCGGAGGAGTCGGTTAGGCAGGTGGATACGACCTATGCGCGCGCTGGTGAGTTGACTGCGTTGAGTGATGGCTTTCCCATTTTGCTAATCTCTGAAGCATCATTGAGTGATTTGAATAATCGACTCGCAGCACCTGTGACCATGGACAGATTTCGGCCTAATCTAGTGGTCAAGGGCTGTCTGCCTTTCGCGGAAGATGGCTGGAAAACGCTGGCGTTGGGATCGTTGCGTTTACGTGTCGTCAAGCCATGCAGTCGCTGTATTATTCCTAATATTGATCAGCAAAGCGCGCAGACTCAGTCTGAGCCTGTGGCAACATTGACCACGTTTCGCCGTCAGGAAAATAAAGTGATGTTTGGTCAGAACGTGGTTCACGAAGGTCGAGGCAGCTTGGCCATCGGCGATCGACTGGAAATTATTGCCTAGATTCAGATTGAATCACCGACGTGATTGATGTGTGTGTGAGATCGATGCAGGCAGTGTTTGCAAGGCGCTTA
>JAOUHV010000065.1 GCA_029884425.1 Gammaproteobacteria bacterium | reverse complement strand
TTTTTTGTACTTGAATCGGGTTGGTTCATCGGCGGCTTCACCGAACCGACGCTTGCGGTCGGCTTCGTAGTCAGCAAAGTTACCCTCGAACCATTCCACGTGGGCGTCACCTTCAAATGCCAGAATGTGAGTCGCGATCCGATCCAGGAACCAGCGATCGTGCGAGATAACCACGGCACAGCCGGGGAAGTCGAGCAAGGCTTCTTCGAGCGCGCGAAGGGTCTCTACGTCCAGGTCGTTGGTTGGTTCGTCAAGCAGCAGCACGTTGCCGCCACTGCGCAACAGTTTGGCCAGGTGCACGCGGTTGCGTTCACCGCCGGACAGTTCGCCGATACGCTTCTGTTGATCGGTGCCTTTGAAGTTAAAGCGTGACACATAGGCGCGCGAAGGTGTTTCGTAATTGCCGACGGTAATGATGTCCTGACCTTCGGAAATTTCTTCCCACACGGTTTTCTTGTCGTTCAGGCTGTCGCGGCTTTGATCAACGTGAGCCAGTTGAACTGTTTCGCCGTGAATAATTTCGCCGCCATCAGGCTGCTCCAGGCCGGCCAGCATGCGGAACAGGGTGGTTTTACCCGCACCGTTGGGGCCGATGATGCCGACGATACCGCCGGGTGGCAGACTGAAGTTGAGATTTTCCACCAGCAAACGATCACCAAAGCCTTTTTTCACGTTCTTCACTTCGATGACTTTGTCACCTAAACGTGGGCCGGGTGGAATGAAGATTTCCTTGGTTTCGTTGCGTTTCTGAGCCTCAACATTGGACAGTTCCTCGAAGCGGGCCAGACGCGCCTTGCTCTTGGCGTGACGACCTTTGGGGTTGGAGCGCACCCATTCCAATTCCTGTTTCATTGCTTTCATGCGGGCAGATTCAGATTTTTCTTCCTGCTGCAGGCGTTTTTCTTTTTGCTCCAGCCAGCTGGAGTAGTTGCCTTCCCAAGGAATGCCGTGGCCACGATCCAGTTCGAGAATCCAGCCAGCGACGTTGTCGAGGAAGTAGCGATCGTGGGTAATGGCGACGACAGTGCCTTTGAAGTCGTGAAGGAAACGTTCCAGCCAGGCGACGGATTCGGCGTCCAGGTGGTTGGTTGGTTCGTCCAGCAGCAGCATGTCGGGGCCGGAGAGCAGCAGTTTGCACAGCGCCACACGGCGTTTTTCACCGCCGGAAAGTTTAGTGACATCTGCGTCCCAGGGTGGAAGGTTTAGTGCGCTGGCGGCGACTTCCAGGGTGCGGTCCAGATTGTGGCCGTCGGTTGCTTGCAGAATATTTTCCAGCTCGGCTTGGCGTGCGGCGAGCGCATCAAAGTCTGCATCAGGTTCGGCGTAGGCAGCGTACACTTTGTCCAGCTCGGCCTGCGCATCCTTGATACTGCCCAAGGCTTCTTCGACATTGCCGCGGACATCTTTGCTGGTATCAAGCTGCGGTTCCTGTGGCAGGTAGCCGATGCGGATGTTGGGCATGGGGCGGGCTTCGCCGTCAATTTCCTTGTCGACGCCGGCCATGATGCGCAGCAGGGTGGATTTACCCGAACCGTTTAGACCCAGAACGCCGATTTTGGCGCCAGGAAAAAAGGATAAGGAGATATTTTTCAGGATTTCGCGTTTCGGCGGAACGATCTTGGAAACGCGGTTCATGGTGTAAACGTATTGTGCCATGGGGTACCGTTGTCTGATCAGTGGGAAACTGCGGGTAGTATATCACCGAACTGCGTTATGCGAAGGTGGCTGAATGGGGTGCGATAGCGCCGCTGCAGCCGGTGGGCAGCGGCGCCTGGGATTGAGAGATTGGCCAGTTAGAAAAAGTTGGCGCTGAGTTCCAGTTGGCGCCAGCGATTGACGATTTCGCAGAACAGGTCGGCGGTTTTTTCGGCGTCGTAGTCGGCGGAGTGAGCGTCGCTTTCGTTCCAGCTGATGCCTGCTTCCTTGGCTGCGCGCGCCAATACTGTCTGGCCATACGCCAGGCCGGCCAGGGTGGCGGTGTCAAAACTGCTGAACGGATGAAACGGGCTGCGTTTGGCCGCAGTGCGCTCAATGGCTGCATTGAGAAAATTCAAATCAAACGCTGAATTGTGGCCGACCAGAATGGCGCGGGTGCAATCGTAGCGTTTTACTGCCTGACGAATGGCTTTAAAGATGTTGGTGAGAACGTCCAGTTCGTCCTGGGCCAGACGAAACGGATGGTAAGGATCAATGCCGTTGAAATCCAGCGCGGCTTTTTCCAGATTGGCGCCCTTGAATGGGCGAACATGATAGTGCAGCGTTTGGCCGCGATGCAGAATGCCTTCCTCATCCATGTCAATCAGCACGGCGGCAATTTCCAGCAGCGCATCGGTTTGGTGGTTAAAACCTGCGGTTTCTACATCGATAACGACGGGCAAATAGCCGCGAAACCGTGAAGACATGGAGATGTTGGTATGGTCTAGCGGCATTAGTCTGCTTTCAGTTTCCAGCGTACGGTTTCGCCCGCACGGAAAGGGATGAGTTTGTCGCTGCCAAAAGCGTAGCTTTCAGGAACGTTCCATTCTTGTTTGACGAGGGTCACTTTGGTCGTGTTGCGTGGCAGGTTGTAAAAATCCGGGCCATTGAAGCTGGCAAAGGCTTCGAGTTTGTCCAGTGCGCCGGCTTGTTCGAATGCTTCGGCATACAATTCGATCGCCGCATGGGCACTGAAAATCCCGGCGCAGCCGCAGGCGGTTTCTTTGCGGTGCTGGGCATGTGGGGCACTGTCGGTGCCGAGGAAAAATTTCTTGCTGCCGCTGGTGGCCGCTGCGAGCAATTTAACCCGGTGGGTTTCGCGCTTGAGTACCGGCAGGCAGTAATGATGTGGCCGAATGCCGCCTTGGAATAATGCGTTGCGATTGAGCAGCAAATGTTGCGGTGTCAGTGTGCCGCCGACGTGATTGCCATGGCTGTTCACAAAGTCGATGCCTTCGCCGGTGGTGATGTGTTCCAGCACCAGTTTTAATTTGGGAAAACGCTGCATCAGTGGCGACAACAATTCGTCAACGAAACGTGCCTCGCGATCAAAAACGTCAACATCGCTGCGCGTGACTTCACCGTGTACCAACAGTGGCAGACCGTGTTCCTCCATGGCCGCGATGGCATCGTAGCCTTTGTCGATGCTGGTCAGGCCGTGTTCGGAATTGGTGGTGGCACCTGCGGGGTAGAGTTTGACTGCGTGAACGTGTTCGCTTTGTGCCGCTTTCTTGATTTCATCCGCAGTGGTGTTGTTGGTCAGGTATAGCGTCATCAAGGGATTGAAATCGGGCTGTTCGGACGTGGCCGCCAGAACGCGTTCGCGGTAGGCCAGGGCCTGGTCAACTTTGGTGATCGGTGGCTGCAAGTTGGGCATCACAATGGCGCGCGCAAACTGGGTGGCAGTGAACGGCGCAACGGCATTCAGCGCCTCGCCATCACGAAGGTGCAAATGCCAGTCATCGGGGCGGGTCAGCGTTATGGATTGCATGGACTACAATAGCTCTCTGGTAGCACGGGGGCGTTATGATATCACAGCCGTCCAACTATTTGTTCTAGGTGAAGTTTGACGCACGATTGAGAGGGGAATGTGCGCTTGGGTACGGAAAAATTCCATCCAAAGTGCGCAACAATTGCGCGAATCGGCCGGCTGAATTTTTGACCAAATCCCTAAGTGTTTGATTAGTAAACGGCCCCACATTCCCATTGGCGCGCGAAACAGGTAAAATCGTTGACCTTTAACTTCAGTTCCTTGAAGATACGCCCTTTTTGGCGCAACAGATGGCCAGCGGCGAACCTAATTTGGATACACTTTTAAGAGGTTGGATGAATGTCCCAGCAATCGCAGTTACCGGATATCGACGCAGTTGAAACGCAGGAGTGGCTGGAAGCCCTTGAAGCCGTTGTAGAAAATGAAGGCGTAGAACGTGCGCACTTCCTGCTGGAACAAATGATCGATAAAGCCCGTCGTTCCGGTGCGAACCTACCGTATTCCGCGAATACCGCGTATGTGAATACCATTCCGCCCCACCTGGAAGCGCCCATTCCTGGCGACCAGGCGATCGAAGATCGCATTCGTTCCTTCATTCGCTGGAATGCGGCGGCAATGGTGGTAAAAGCCAATCGCAAGGCCTCTGAACTGGGTGGTCACATCGCCACGTTTGCCTCGGCAGCCGTGCTGTACGATGTGGGTTACAACCACTTTTGGCGTGCGCCCAGCCACGAGCATGGCGGCGATTTGATTTACTCTCAAGGTCACGCGTCTCCCGGTACCTATGCGCGTGCCTTTTTGGAAGGCCGTTTGACTGAACAGCAGTTGGACAACTTCCGTCAGGAAGTGGATGGCAATGGTTTGTCGTCTTATCCGCATCCGCATTTGATGCCCGATTTCTGGCAGTTCCCTACCGTATCTATGGGTCTGGGTCCGATCATGTCGATTTATCAGGCGCGCTTCATGAAGTATCTGCAAGATCGTGGTCTGGCTGATACCCGTGGACGCAAGGTCTGGGCATTCCTGGGCGATGGCGAAACTGATGAGCCAGAATCACTGGGCGCGATTTCGTTGGCTGGCCGTGAAAAACTGGAAAATCTGACTTGGGTTATCAACTGTAACCTGCAGCGTCTGGATGGTCCGGTGCGCGGTAACGGCAAAATCGTTCAGGAACTGGAAGCCCAGTTCCGCGGTGCCGGCTGGAACGTGATCAAAGTGCTGTGGGGTTCTTACTGGGATCCGTTGTTGGCCAGAGACAAAACTGGCCTGCTGCATCAGCGCATGATGGAAGTGGTTGACGGCGATCTGCAAAACTACAAAGCCAAAGATGGCGCTTACGTGCGCAAGCATTTCTTCGGCAAATATCCAGAGCTGCTGGAAATGGTTTCCAAGATGTCTGATGACGACATCTGGCGCCTGAATCGTGGTGGCCATGATCCGCACAAAGTTTACGCTGCGTACAAAGCCGCTGCCGAGTGCACTGATCGTCCGACCGTAATTCTGGCGCAAACCGTTAAAGGTTACGGCATGGGCGCAGCGGGTGAAGCACAAAATCGCACGCACTCGCAGAAGAAACTGGGCGGCGAAGAGATGATCTACATCCGCGATCGTTTCAACATTCCGTTGAACGACGAAGATGCCGCTGCGGCGAAATATTTCAAACCTGCCGACGACAGTCCCGAAATGCAGTACATGCATGCGCGCCGCAAAGAGCTGGGCGGTTACCTGCCTGTGCGTTTGCACGCTGCTGCACCGTTGGAAGTGCCTGCACTGGAAACATTCGATGTATTGCTCAAGGGCAGTGGCGACAAAGACATGTCCACCACCATGGGCTATGTGCGTATGCTGACATTGCTGTGCCGCGACAAGAAAATCGGCAAGAACATCGTGCCTATCGTGCCTGACGAAGCGCGTACTTTTGGTATGGAAGGTATGTTCCGTCAGTTGGGAATTTATTCTTCTGTGGGCCAGTTGTACACGCCACAGGACCAGGACGAGATTATGTTCTATAAAGAGGACAAATCTGGCCAGATTCTGGAAGAGGGCATTAACGAAGCCGGCTCCATGTCTTCATGGATTGCTGCAGCGACTTCCTACAGCGCGCACGGTGTAAACACCATTCCGTTCTACATTTACTACTCCATGTTTGGTTTCCAGCGTATCGGCGACTTGGCGTGGGCAGCGGGTGACATGCAGGCGCGTGGCTTCCTGATCGGTGCTACCGCAGGTCGTACCACACTGGCCGGTGAAGGTTTGCAACATCAGGACGGTCACGGTCTGGTGATGGCGGGCACGATTCCAAACTGCGTCAGCTACGATCCCACCTTCAACTACGAGTTGGCAGTGATTGTTCAGGACGGTCTGCGTCGCATGTATGCGAACCAGGAAAATGTTTTCTACTACATCACCACCATGAACGAAAACTACGTGCATCCAGCCATGCCTGCCGGTGTGGAAGAAGGCATTGTCAAAGGTTTGTACGAGTTCCGCAAAGGTGGCAAGAAAAAGCTGAAAGTGCAGCTGATGGGTTCCGGTACCATTCTGCGTGAAGTGATCGAAGCGGCAGATTTGCTGGCGGCCGACTGGAACGTCGATGCCGACATTCTGAGTGCAACCAGCTTTAACGAGTTGGCGCGTGAAGCGGCTGATTGCGAACGCTGGAATCGTTTGCATCCGACGGCAAAAGCACGCGTACCGTACGTGGCGCAAATGCTGGACGGTCGCAAAGGCCCGTTCATCGCTGCGACCGACTATATTCGCAGCTACGCTGATCAAATTCGCGAGTGGGTACCTGGTAAATATGTGGTACTGGGTACGGACGGTTTTGGTCGTTCCGACACCCGCGCACAGTTGCGTAAACACTTTGAAGTGAATGCAGTGAACGTGGTTGTGGCGTCTCTGAAGGCGCTGGCTGATGAAGGTCAGATCGATGCCAAAGTGGTGGCTGAAGCCATCGCCAAGTACGGCATTAACAGCGAAAAACGCAACCCGTTGTACGCATAAGACCTGCGGAATGAGCGAAGGAAAAAAATGAGTAAACAAATTCTTGTTCCTGACATTGGTGATTTCAGCGAAGTCGAAGTCATCGAAATTCTGGTGTCTCCTGGTGACACGATTGCTGCGGAAACGTCATTGATTTCTGTGGAGTCGGACAAAGCCTCCATGGAGATTCCCTCGCCTGAAGCCGGTGTGGTGAAAGAAATCAAAATTCAGATCGGCGACAAGGTTTCCGAAGGCAGTCTGATTTTGCTGCTGGAACCAGCGGCCGGTGCATCCGCTGCACCTCAAAAGGAAGCAGCCCCTGCTCCAGTGGCAGCCGCACCTGCACCTGTCGCGGCTCCCGCGCCAGCGGCAGCCAAGACGGCGGCTCCCGCGCCAGTGGCACAAAAAGTATCGCCCACGGCGAAGATTGATGAGGTCGCTTTCTCCAAGGCTTACGCAACACCGTCAGTGCGCAAATTCGCCCGTGAACTGGGTGTGGATTTGGGCAAGGTGGCTGGTTCTGGTCGTAAAGGTCGCATCACCAAGGAAGACGTGCAGAGCTTTGTGAAGCGTGCGCTGTCTCAGCCTGTGACTGGCGGTGGTCTGGGTATCGACCCGATGCCGGAAATCGATTTCAGTCAGTGGGGCGCGATCGAGAGCAAGCCGCTGACCAAGATCAACAAGCTCACCGGCAAAAATCTGCATCGCAACTGGCTCACTGTTCCGCACGTGACCCAGTTTGACGAAGCCGATATCACCGACATGGAAGAATTCCGCAAGCAATTGTCCGGCGATTACAAAGACCAGGGCATCCGTATCACGCCGCTGGTGTTCATGATGAAGGCGGTGGTTTCGGCGCTGAAGAAATATCCGCGCTTCAACGCGTCACTGGACCCGACTGGCGAAAATCTGATTTTCAAAAAGTACTACAACATCGGTATTGCGGTGGATACGCCCGATGGTTTGGTGGTGCCGGTGGTGCGCGATGTGGATCGCAAGTCCATCGTAGATCTGGCGGTTGAGCTGGGTGAAATCAGCATCAAGGCGCGCGACAAAAAGCTCAAGCCTTCTGACATGCAGGGTGGTTGCTTCACCATCTCCAGCTTGGGCGGCATCGGTGGCACCATGTTTACGCCGATCGTGAACGCGCCTGACGTGGCGATCCTGGGCGTTTCCCGCGCCAAGATGCAGCCAGTGTGGAATGGCAAGGAGTTTGAGCCGCGTTTGATGTTGCCGCTTTCCTTGTCTTACGATCATCGCGTGATTGACGGTGCTGATGGTGCGCGTTTCACCACGTTCCTCAGTCGCGTGTTGTCTGATACACGCCGCTTGTTGCTGTAGTCGCAGCGCTGAATTGAACTGAACTTGTGGGAGCACGATTTGCTCCCACAATGATTTTGCAAAGAATCAAATAGGATTTGCCCATGAGCAATATCGTAGAAATCAAGGTTCCTGACATCGGTGATTTTTCCGAAGTGGAAGTCATCGAAATTCTGGTTAGCGTTGGTGACCAGATCAAGGCGGAAACTTCGCTGATCTCGGTCGAGTCTGACAAAGCCTCCATGGAAATTCCTTCGCCGCAAGCTGGCGTGGTGAAAGAAATTTTGATCAAGCTGGGCGACAAGGTGAGCGAAGGTTCTGCCATCGTGAAACTGGAAGTGGGCGCACAAGCGGCAGCGGCTCCCAAGGCAGACAAGCCCGCAGCGGCCTCTGCAGCACCTGCACCAGCGGCTCCCGTCGCTGCGGCACCCAAGGCAGCGAGTTTTGCTGGCAAGGTCGACAAGCAGGCACAGACCGTGGTGCTGGGTTCTGGCCCTGGTGGTTACACTGCGGCATTCCGCGCAGCCGATCTGGGGCAGCAGGTGATTCTGATCGAACGCTATCAGTCCATCGGTGGGGTGTGTCTGAACGTCGGCTGTATTCCTTCCAAGGCACTGCTGCACACTGCACAGGTCATCAATGAAGCCGCCGAGTTCCACGAAATCGGCGTGGATTTCAACAAGCCAAAAATTGATCTGGACAAGTTGCGCGGTCACAAAAACAAAGTGGTCGGCAAGCTGACTGGTGGTCTGAAACAGTTGGCCAAACAGCGCAAGGTCGAAATCGTTCACGGCTATGGCAAATTTACTTCGCCCAACACCATCGAAGTGGTGGCGGATGACGGCAGCAAAACCGTGGTTGGTTTTGACAACTGTATCATCGCCGCCGGTTCACGCGTCACCAAACTGCCATTCATTCCCTGGAGTGATCCACGCGTAATGGATTCCACTGACGCGTTGGAAGTGCAGGAAGTTCCCAAGCGCCTGCTGGTGATTGGTGGCGGTATCATCGGTCTGGAAATGGCGACGGTGTACGATGCGCTGGGTGCCAAGGTCACGGTAGTGGAATTGTCAGCGGGCCTGATTCCTGGTGCTGATCGCGACGTGGTGCGTCCGCTGGAGCGCCGCATCAAAGGTCGGTACGAAAATATTTTCCTCAACACCAAAGTGACGGCCGTTGAATCTACCGACGCAGGCATGAAAGTCACCCTGGAAGATAAAAACGGCACGCGCACCGACACGTTTGACCGCGTACTGGTGTCCATCGGTCGTTCGCCCAACGGCAAACTGATCGACGCCGACAAAGCCGGTGTGACGGTGAACGACTGGGGTTTCATTCCCGTCGACAAACAACAGCGCACCAACGTGCCGCACATCTATGCGATCGGCGATATCGTCGGTCAGCCCATGCTGGCGCACAAGGCTACGCACGAAGGCAAGGTGGCCGCGCAGAACATCGCAGGCGAGAAATCGTTCTTCGACGCACGCACGATTCCATCGGTCTGCTACACCGATCCCGAAGTGGCGTGGATGGGCAAAACCGAAGAACAGTGCAAGGCCGAAGGCATCGAATACCACAAAGGCGTATTCCCTTGGGCGGCTTCCGGTCGTTCGCTGTCACTGGGCCGCGATGAGGGTATGACCAAAGTGCTGTTCGACGCCGATCACAAGATCATCGGTGCGGCGATGGTTGGCCCCAATGCCGGTGAACTGGTTGCCGAAGCGGTACTGGCGCTGGAAATGGGCGCGGACATCGAAGACATCGCTTTGACTGTTCATCCACACCCAACCCTGTCCGAGACGTTTAACTTCGCTGCCGAAGTGGCAGAGGGGACGTGTACGGATATTTATGCGCCGAAGAAAAAGTAAATGTGACGCTGGGGTCAGAGTACGCTTACTCTGACCCCGATAGCTCATCAAAAAGCCCGACCTGTGTGTCGGGCTTTTTGTTTTCAGGGCATTGTCTATGCTGGCGAATTTACAACATAAGGTTTGCTTCTTTTTGCTGACAGAGACTCATATTCGCAGGGTATGGCGTGCACAATAGCTGAAAAAATATTGACATTGACATCGACAAAAAATATGGTTATTTTCCAGTAATTCACTTCTCTCCACTATATGGCGAATGGATTTGTAGGTGTATGAGGCATGGATAGGCCGAAAAGTGTTAGCTACTGTGGAATGCGGTCAGAAGCAGTTGACACTATTCCGTTTTCTACGTTCTTTTCTCTTTTCTTCTCCGAATTTATTCTTTTGATTAACTCTTCCTGATTGGCAATAGATTGTTATTAGGAGCTGTAAAATTTTACGTATAAATTTTCTATTTGTGTGAAATTTAAAGAGGGTTGATAAGATGAAATTAATTTATCGCTTATTGTTGGTTTTTATATCGCTGATTCCCGTGGTATCGAATGCATTTGATACAAAAACCCATGTTTATATCGGTCAAAAAGTGATTGATGATTTGAATAGGTCGGGGGATAAATGGGGGAAAGTTAACATTCCTCCGTTTGGTGATTTTTCTATTAAGCCGGATGTTAGGGATGCAATTCTCAACAATCAGTCCGTGTACCTGATGGGAAATGTTGGACCAGATGGTTATCCAGATCTTATTGGTGGGCAACAGACTACGCACCCGGGGGGGGTGCATGGTGATCCTAATGGATGGAAAACGGATGCTTGGATGCAGTTTGTACTTAAAAAAGCGCAAGAAACCCCTTCCCCTAAAAATTTAGCGTTTGCATATGGTTTTCTGGGTCATGGTGCGGGTGATTTCTGGGCTCATACCTATGTGAATTGGTATTCTGGAGATCAGTTCGAATTATTTGACGAGGATAGGGTGCAAAATGAAACGCGCCATTCTGCTTTGGAGAAATACATTGCGAAGCACCAACCTATATTGGCGCAAGGAGATGTAAGTAATTTAGTCGCTACTGGGGAAATGCTCCCATTGGATTTTCTCACACAGATATTTATATCAAATGACGGGGTAAATTCAGAGTACGGAAAAATTGGTGCGACTACCCATCTGTGGGCAATGTATCAGATTGAGAAGAAATTAATCGAGCTAGAAAAGGATGCATACGATAACTCTTTGTGGGATATGCAAAATTCAGCTAGTCAGATATACGCATATTTTTATTCATCAACAGCTGGAATCGTAACTTTCGCTGCTGCGGAAGTCGTATCCCTTTCTGCTGATCTCGCAAATATAAGTAGATGCAGTTCTTGGCAGTGGTACATAAATTATGCGTGGTGTGCAAGTGTTGAGGTTACATATAAATTGATCTACGATGATCTGAAATCAGCTGAATCTACGTTAAGAAAAGCTAGGGATGACGTTGAAAAGGTTACTGCGGCAATTTTTAGCTATCAGAAGCATATTAGTCTATGGAGAGAAAGTGTGCAGAGAGCTAATCGCGCCTATATTAAGGCCAGCTCTAGAATGGCACAAGAATTTCTAAAGCCAGCTGGTGGTGATCCTATGCGGCATTTATCTAACTGGGCTTTGTGCTATGGAGGGGTTTATACGTCAATTTATCAGCCCGTAAACCAAGTTGCTTGTGAAGCTATTGGATTAACCGCTGATATGGTGAGCGAATTAAATAACGCTATTGGTTCAATAGCAAGCCTAGGCGAGGAATATTCTGAAATTCTTTTGATTGTAAATCCTACGCTATATAGCGTGGTTCAGGCGGCGAATCATATAAAATCTCTCACTGATCAGGTAAAGGATTTTGCAAAACGGAAATTTATTTCAGAATTTGTGGATAGTGAGGTTTTGGCATATGTAAATATTATTCAAGGGCATGTTGGTGATGCTGAGCTGAAAGCTGCATATGAGTTGACTGGATCGGGGAAGGGGTTGTTGGAAATATCGGATGTTGCTGAGCGAGTGAAGTCTGATATGAAAATCAAAATAGATGGAACTTTTGATCCTGATAAGTTTAACGTTGTTAAAAATTCTATTGTTATGGCTAAGCTAACTCTGTTGGGTGCAGATGGCTTGAATGAGCTTGTAAGTCGAGCGGGAATTAATAAATTCCCGAAATATAAAACATTTCCATTGTTCTTTGATGAGCCGGGATTTAGTATTTTTACAAAATCAGTCAGATCAATAGATGGCAATCATGCGTGGATGCCGGTGGCACCGCGAAATCCTCGCAAAGAAGGGTTTGTTGATAATAGTAGCGAAGATGAAAGGCATTTTGGCTACTATCTTACTGAGGACGGCTTTACTCAAATTGGCTTTAAGTTATGGCAGGAAGAAGAGGTTAGGGAAAAGGTGTTTTTAGCCATCTTCTCTGGTCCTTTGGCGCCGGGATTGGAGTATCCCCAGTCTCAAGGGATTAAGAGGGTTATCCCTGTTGATTATAAGGACTATGTTGCTTGCAATGTTAATCCATATCCCAAGGAAATAGGTGATCTCCGGTGCTATAGCGAATGGCTGGTACCAATAGTGTCTGGAATGTTGAATAACTAGAATGTGATCATTCAAACATGGCTTCTAGGATTTTTTTCGACACAGTGAATGTGCTGATTAAATATTCCTAGAAACTTTTTTAAATTGTAGAGTGATTGGGTTATGTATAATTCGTATTGAGAGTGAAATCAATCTAAACCTTGATTGAAAAGCCTGCTTAATAATGAATGATATATTGAAAATATATCGACGCAGGTTGGTGATTTAAATCACTGTTTTCTACTTTAGGTGAAGGTGTTCCTGTGAGGATGTTGGTTAATGGACTTGAAGAGGGATATTTTGGAGATAAATGGCCGTGTGCTTTTGTGCAGGATATGTATTTGCATGGAGGGAGATTGTTTGTGAGATTGATATCTTATTGTATATTGTTTTTTGTTTTAACTTCTTGTACATCGAGTGGTGATAAAGAGGGTAAAATTGGCTTGTCTGGAGTTTGGAAAATTTCTGTGGATTCCAATAAATTGGCTGCAAGTTATAAAGTTGGAATTAGGGAGGAGTCAGATTACATTGTTTTTGATTTGTGCGGATCTATATTTCGTAACGAAAAATTCGAAAAGAGTGGTGATGGATATTTTAAAAATAAGTCAGGCAAGGCGATAAAAATTATCGATAGAGAAAATATTGAACTTTTAGGCTCTGGATGGGGTATTTCACTGAGAAAAATTTCTGATGAAAGCTATTTTGAAGCTGGAAGTTTGCATATTGAAAGCGCTGATTTCACCGAGGTGTCGGCAAGCTCGAATGTGTGTGCAGCTTCTCAGGTTGTTGTTGGCGAGTATCCGACATCAATATTGATTGTTGCCCCGTATAGGAATGATATTGCAACTATCTCTGTGAATTTTAAAGGTCTTACCGGGAATGGAGATTTTGATAACTCTGATATTGAGATAAATCCAGATAGTTTGATGAAAAATAACTATTTTAGTATCACTTCAGATTCGTTATTTGAGCAGGTTGGATCAAGGACGTTGATATTTTTGAAAGGACACATAACCGTAGAAACGCTTACGCAAGATATTGTTAAATTACAATTTAATCTTGAATCTAATGACGGCCATTTCATTGCTGGAACCGTTAATGTTAGGGTGTAGGACGGGTGTGTTTACCTGTATGTGATAGCGTAACAGTTCAAAAAATCGCATGCCATGGAAATAACAGACTCATGGTGAGGTTGCGCAATATGGATCAGGGATCGGGATCAATGGGGTCATAGTCTTTGATTTTTGGAAATTAGGTTAGTAGAACTTTTGAAAGTGCAAGGAGAGCATGGTGGCTAGATTAAAGCGTCTTTATGTGAAGTGGGTTTCACAATGCATTGTTTAGCGGGGTAATGATAGACAGGCTTGTTTCTACTGCGATGACGATTACCGGGTATAT
>JAOUHV010000064.1 GCA_029884425.1 Gammaproteobacteria bacterium | reverse complement strand
CTTTCATCGCGCGACTGCGACCGATCATGGTGTACGGCGTGTGGCTGCTTGGCTGGGGCTTGCTGGTGTTGAGCAAATTCTTGCCGATTTGGCGGAATATGCGTTCAACGCCGCCATTGAGTTCGTCAATATCGATGGGTTTGTGAATGTAATCTTCTGCACCGCGTTGCATTGCCTGAATAGTGGTGTCCATGTCATGGAACGCGGTAATCATGATGACGTGGATATTGGGGAAATTCTGTTTGAACTCCGGCAAGCCAACCAGGCCAGATTTTCCAGGCATACGAATATCCAGGATAACCAGGTGAGGATGATGCTCATGCGCTTTCATCAGGCCCTCGTCAACACTGTGTGCAGTGGTGACGTCGTAGCCCTGGCTTTGGAGGTGTAATTGCAACGTGCGACAGTTGGCAACGTCGTCATCGACGACAAGAATTTTTCCGGAGAGAGCTCTGTTATTTGTCATATTCATCATTTTACTAAGAGTCGATTGGGCCGGTGGGTAATTCGACAAAGCAACATGTGCCATTGCCGCTGTGCATTTTTTCCAGGCAGATTTTGCCATGGTGTTGATCGATAATCCGTTTCACTATGGGTAAGCCCAATCCTGTTCCCTGGGCGCGCGTAGTGAAAAATGGATCAAAAATTTTGTCCAGATTGCTATCGTCAATGCCGGGACCGTTGTCGCATATTTTAATTTTAATCAGCGGAATGCCCTGCTCATATCCCAGTTCGGTGCGAACCACGATGGAGGGCTGATTGCCAGTATCGGCAGCGGCCTGCAGCGCATTCATCAACAGGTTGCTGAATGCCTGGCAGAGTTTGATTTTATCAGCGTGAATGCGCGGCAAATGGGAGGCATATAACGTGATAACGTCACCGTTAAATTCTTTGACCGCTTTTTGTACGGTGTTGATGGCGGTATTCAGTACGTCATTGACGCATACCCAGTCGGGGGTGATGGCATCTGGTTTGGCATATTGCAACATGTCGCGCATGATCTCTTCCATGTAATTGACCTGGTTGAGGGCGATGGACGACAGTTCTTCGGATTGACTGGAGAAGTTTTCGTTGACGTGCTTGCTCAATATTTGCAGCGTCATTTTGATGGATGATAACGGGTTGCGCAAATCGTGGGCGATCATGCTCGACATTTCACCGATGGCGGTGAGCGCCTGATTGCGGGCAATTTCCCGGTTGCGCGCATCGACTTCTTCTTTCAGACGTTTTTGTTCGCTGATATCGGTGCCAATACAAGTGAGCATGGCTACATTGGTACTGGGATCGTGGGTCAGGGTGTTGTTCCAGGATACGTATTTTCTGCCACCATCCTGGGTCAGTAAACATGTTTCAGTGGACTGTGGTGGCGAGTGGCCGCTGATCATTTTGAGGTACAGCGACTGGACACGCGGACGTTGATCTTCGGCGATAAAGTCGAACCAGTTTTTACTCAGCAATTCGTGTTGTTTGAGCGACAGTAGATTCAGCAAAAACGGATTGGCGAACAACACGGTGCCTTCATCGTTAATGCGAAGCGCGGCGAGGTTGATGTTTTCCAGTGTAGATAAAAAACGTCGCTCGTATTCGTTGTGTTCTTGAATGGATTTTCGGCGAACACTGCTTTGGGCCAGAAAATAGGAAATGGCCATGATCAGAATGGTAACGATGGTATATAGCTGCCAATGGGAATGAAAATACGTGTCCCAATGGGCATTGAGAGTCTTGGGTGAAACGTGAGAGATGATTTTCCATTGCTGGGTTACTGATGTGTCCTGGCGTTTTTTACGGGTGGTGGCTGAGTCGTTATTTTCGCTATACACGTCAGAAAAAGACGAGCTTGGCACAAAGGTGTCAAAGGTGAACAATCCATCCTCGTTGTGAATGGTACCGCGTGTTTTTCTGCTGATTTCGGCCCAAGCCAGCGGATAGCGTTCGACAAAGTTGTGTTGCTCTTCCTGATTGTTGCGGGCGGGCAGTGGCGGGCCCAGCCAGGCACCATTTGAATTGACCAGCGCGACGTGATCGGAAATTTCGCCTGCTCCCCGAGTCAGACTGTTCAGGATGACATCAGCATGCAGGCTGACCATCAATATGCCGCTTTTCCCCGCAGATGCATACAGTGGGGTGGCAAAGCGGATCACGGGGCGCGTTTGGCTGACGTTGTCGCGGGCATCATTGTTGGATTCGAACGATGACATGTAAATGCCACCGATGTTCATGCCGAAGGCTTTGCCGAAATAGGACTTATCGATTTGGTTTTGCAGGCTGGCCCGGTCGACGATGTAGGGATGGCCGTCGCCATAGTTGACGCGAATAAGCTCATTGCCCTTGGCGTCAATGATTTTGATTTGTTCGTAGGTTTCTTTTTTCTCGCTGAAATAGAGAATTTCCTGGGCCAGAGAGAGCCAGCCGTATTCGTCTTCGGGCGAATCGAGCACATCCCAGACTTCGTTGAGCTTGGAGAGAAAGATCATGTCCAGTACCACCGAATTTACTTCGTCGGTGATGGCATTGTCCGCGAGTTTGACGTACTGGGTTTCGTTGTTTTTCAGGCTGCCGCGCGACAGGCGCAGATCGGTGTAGTACTCAATGGCGGCAAAGACCACGAACAGCAGAAACAGCGGGGCAAAATAGGTGTAAAAGCGCGAAAGCAGTTGCGATGGGGCAGAAATGCCAAGCGTTTTTTGAGACTTGCCCATACTTCGTTCTTATCCAGCGTATAAAACAACTACGGGGCTGGGCCCCTTTATGGCGGATGTTCCGGATCTCGGCCGGAATTGAACGAATAGTATAACCCTAGATCAAGTGATGGTACAGATCTTTCACTTTTTGGAGTTTTGCGCGAGGTATTGGGGATGAGGGAGAACGTTTCGTACAAGAGCAGGGGGTTTCCCTGCTCTTGTATGGTGGCACTGTCTTACTTGGAGTTGTTAACCATGTAAGCAACAGCTGCCTTAACTTCGTCGTCAGTCAGGCTAGAACGGCCGCCTTTAGGAGGCATGAAGCCTTTGGCACCTTTGAAGCCTTTGATGGCGTGGTCTTCCAGAGTAGCCATACCTTGACCAGCGCGAGCAGCCCAATCAGCTTTGTCGCCCAGCTTAGGAGCGCCCATTACACCTGGACCATGACAGGTTTTGCAAACTTTGTTGTAGGTGTCTTCGCCAGCGCCAGAAGCAAATACAGGAGCCGCGATCAACAGGCCCAATACGCTGCCCAGAACTACACGATTGATAGATTTAACTGTCATTTTCCTCTCCCAAGAAGATTTAGTAGTAGAGATTGCAACACATTACTGTGGTAAAGCCGTGGTAGGGGGGAGAAACTGCCTGCCAGCGAACCCGCGATTATGGGGGATGGCATGTGGAACCATAGTCTCAAACTCACCTGGCAGGCAGTTAGCTCGTCTACCCACGTTTGCGCTGGGGTGTGCAGATTGGGTGCCAAAAGTTGTTGTGGATGTGCGAGGAGAATATTTTTGGATTATAACTTGTTGAGTAATAAGAACTTAAAATTTATCCTTGGCACAGTGAGCATGTTAGCATTGGCTAATGATTAGTCAGCGTTATCAGTCAAGAGGAAACGAATTGTTTAGTTTAGTATTTTTGTATGAAAACAAACTGTTCAAGGCTTTCTGTCTGGGCGGGAGAGGTTGCGGTCGGAGTTCACCCAGTGGGCGGTTTTGGTCGATTTTAATCGGGGGCTTGATGCTGTTTCCTGCCGCCGTTTCTGCCGCCGATGTGCGGGTGGCGGTGGCGGCGAATTTTTTGTCGACCTTACAGCAGTTGCAGCCCCTGCATCAACGCCAAACCGGCGATAGCCTGCTGATCAGCAGTGGCTCCTCGGCCAAGCTGTATGCCCAGATTGTCAACGGTGCGCCGTTCGAGGTTTTTTTGTCAGCGGACACTCACTATCCTGAATTATTGGAACAGCAGGGCAAGGCCGTGCGCGGCAGCAGATTCGTGTACGCAACAGGACAGCTGGTGCTGGTGGCATCGGATCGTACGGCGACGGTGGATGCGCAAAGTCTGCGCGCAACTTCGCTGCGCCGTTTGGCCTTGGCCAACCCACTGACGGCACCCTACGGAATGGCGGCGCAGCAGGTGTTGCAGCATCTGGGGTTGTGGCAGACGTTGACCCCCAAACTGGTGCGCGGTGAGAGCGTGGCGCAGGCCTATCAGTTTGTTGCCACTGGCAATGCCCAGCTTGGATTTGTCGCCTTGTCGCAGGTGCAAAGTGCCAGCGGCGTGCCACGGGCGTATTGGCTGGTGCCGGCGGACTATTATTCGCCGTTGCAGCAGGGTGCAGTGTTGCTGACGAACAAATCGCCGGCAGCGCAGCGATTTTTGAATTTTCTGCAGTCGGCACCGGCGCAGCAATTGATTCGACAGGCGGGGTATCGTTAATGAGCTGGTGGCCGGCGGTTTTGCTGAGTCTGCAGTTGGCGTCGGTGACCACGGTGCTGTTGCTGTTGCTGGCCACACCACTGGCCTGGTGGCTGGCACGAACCCGACGAAAATGGGCTGCGGTGGTCGAGGCCGTGGTGGCGTTGCCGCTGGTGTTGCCGCCCACTGTGTTGGGATTTTATTTGCTGCTGGCGCTGGGCGCGCAAGGGGTGATCGGTGGCCCCTGGTCGGCGCTGACCGGCTCGCCGCTGACGTTTACCTTCACCGGTTTGGTGATCGCTTCGCTGGTTTATTCCTTGCCGTTTGTGGTGCAGCCGCTGCAAAACGCGTTTGTGGCGGTGGGCCATAAACCGCTGGAGGCCGCCTGGTGCCTGCGCGCCGGCAAGCTCGATACCTTCTGGCATGTGGTGATGCCGCTGGCGCTGCGCGGTTATGTGACAGCGGCGGTGCTGGGATTTACCCACACCTTGGGCGAATTTGGCGTGGTGTTGATGGTCGGCGGCAGCATTCCGGGACAAACCCAAGTATTGTCGATTGCCATTTACGAGCGGGTCGAGGTGCTGGATTACGCCAGTGCCCACGCATTGTCGGCGGGGTTGCTGGCGTTCACTATGGTGGTGCTGATTTTGGTGTACGTGATGAATCGACGGTTTCCTGCCCATGAGCATTGATGCGCAATTTCAGTTGCAGTTAGGGGCGTTTGTGCTGGATGCCCAGTTGCGGGTGGGGCGGGGTGTTACGACCTTGTTTGGTCCGTCGGGCGTGGGCAAGTCGACCGTGCTGCGTTGTCTGGCGGGCCTGGAACGCGCCCAGGGGCGGTTGCAGGTCGGCGAACAATGCTGGCAGGACGATGCGCGCGGGATTTTCGTTCCCACTTCGCAGCGGCCGCTGGGCTATGTGTTTCAGGAGTCGCGCCTGTTCGCCCATTTGACGGTGGAAAAAAATCTGCGGTTTGGCATGCAGCGCGTGCCGCAGGCCCAGCGTTTTGTTGATTGGGACGAAATCATCGCGCTGCTCGACATCGGTCATTTGCTTTCGCGCCGGCCCGAAAAATTGTCGGGCGGGGAACAGCAGCGGGTGGCCATTGGCCGCGCCTTGTTGACCAGTCCCCAATTGTTGCTGATGGACGAGCCGCTGGCGTCGCTGGATCAGGCGCGCAAGCAGGAAGTGCTGCCGTTTGTGCGTCGCCTGCGCGAGCAGTTGCAGATTCCACTGGTTTACGTCAGTCACTCCCTGAGCGAAGTGTTGCAGATCACCGATACCCTGGTGCTGATGCGCGATGGCAAAACCGTAGCCGCCGGGGCAATCAGTGAATTAAGCACCCAGTTTGCTGCAGGGCGTACCTTGGGTGAGCTGGCCGGTGCGGTGATCGAGACCACGGTTTTGGCTCACGATGACTCGTTCGGTCTCACTCAACTGGATTTTGCCGGCCAACATTTGCAACTTCCTCGCTTGCAGGCACAGGTTGGCAGTCGGCAGCGGGTGCATATTTTGGCGCGCAATGTGGGGATTGCGGTGGGCGAGCCGCCCGCCAACACCAGCTTTTTGAATGTGCTGCCGGCGACAGTGACTGCAGTGCAGTTACCCGACGACGTGCGTCAGCCGGTGTTGTTGACCCTGGACGCAGGTGCGCCACTGCTGGCCAGCATCAGCCACAAATCGCTGCACACGCTGGGTTTGCAGCCGGGAATAAACTGTTTTGCGATGATCAAGGCGGTGTCTCTGGCCGAGACAGAAACACCGCCCTGAGTTTTAGGCAATGCGTCGGGCGCGGATGTCGTCGATTAACTCGGCGGCGGCCGCAACGCCAGATAATGCCGCCCCTTCCATGAAACCCTGCCATTCATAGAACGAGTTGGTGTGCTCGCCGGCAAACTTCAGCGCGCCGCAGGATTGCGCTTCCAGGCCGGCGATGGTGGTGAAATAGCCGGGCTGATTGCCGGTGTACGAACCACGCGAATAGCTCTGCTGTCCCCAGTGAGCGCGTTCGGCCAGATAACCATTGCCCGTTTGAATTGCACTCTGCTTCGCGCCAGGCACAACCAAATCCAGATCCGTGAGGAAGGCATCCACCTGCTGTTGCATTTTTTCATCGTGAATGTCCATGAATCCACCGGGCCCACTATGGCAGCCGCCACAGCTGCCCTGGCCGCCGGAGATGGGCATAAACTGAATGCTGCGCGCGCGATTGCCGCCGGCGTAGTCCGTCAGTACCGAGGTGGCGCCAGCGCGACTGTAATTGGTTTCCCAGGTGTTCTGGATATTGGGCAGGTCGCTGTAGATGTCGCCATTACCGCCTTGCACCACCCAGGGACGACCGTGGAAACCGATCATGGTTTTGACATTCTGACCGTAGACAAAACTGCTGATGACGCGTTTTTTGTCGGCAGACAATCCCAGCGAATCTTCCAGTTGCACATTGCGCAACACCGAGAACGGAATCGCCAGCACCACGGCGTCGGCAACTTCCGGCGTGGTCGCGTTGTTGAAAAATAATTCAAACTCGCCAAAGGTGTTGCGGCGCAGGCGCGTCAGTCGCATGCCGTAATGGATGTTGCCCGGCAGTTGTTCGGCCAGACGTTTTGGCACCTGATCCGAACCTTCGATGACGTGATAACGCTCGTCGCTGAACACGCCGTAGGGCGCAAACTGACGGCGACTGTCCAGGTGAATGAACAGCAGCAGATTCAGACAGCTTTGCTGATGGGTTTCCAGGCCGTATTCGACATTGTAGGCCGCGTCCAGCACGCCACGAATCAAGGGCAGGTCGCTGGCGTGGCGGTCCAGATAGCTGGCCAGATCGGTGAAGTCGAGTGCTTTTTCTGCTTCGGTGTGGCTGAAGAAGGTCGGCTGACCGATGCGTTGCAAATCCGGGCGCATGCGCTTGGCCAGTACGCGGTATTCGTCAACCACCTGCGCCTCGCTGTAATGCCGCCCCTGGAAATAATAAAAAACCTCGCCGGGATTTTTGTTCAAATCTTCCAGCGTTAAACCCAGTGCATTGACATAACCCAGCATGGTTTTGTGTGCGGTATCGATCATCTCGCCGCCGCGTTCCACCACCTGGCCGTTAAAGCGATGACTGGACCACATCCGCCCGCCCAGACGGTTGGCGTGGGCCTCATAAATGGTTGAAGAAATTCCCTTGCCGGCCAGTTCAAAGGCACAGCTGACACCGGCGGTACCGCCACCAACGATGGCAATGCGCACACCCGAGGTCAGACCCGCCAGGGCGCGATTGGGCTGGGCCAGCATGGCCGCTCCCAGCGCCGCGCCGCCACCCACCATGGTCAAAAAACTGCGGCGACTAAGCAGATGTTTGTGCTCGGCTTCCTGGACTTTTTCCAAAGCCGCCGAGGTGGAAAGTCGTTGTTGGTCAGCAAAACGGGCAATGCGGATGGAACGGCGAAGCTGGCGGAACAAATCGCTGCGTGACATAAAAGACTCCGTGCAAGTTTGAGTGGACACGAACCGGGATTACCAAGTGCCACCATTCTACACCCGACAACCTAAAGGGATATTGCCCGTTGGGGGGATGGCGGCCACGAAAGGTTTGTGATAGCGGGCGCTGGCCCAAAATGTGTCGGAGTTTTCAGACATGCCCAGCGTCAAAAAAAGCAGATATACTTCGCGCCATTCGCACATTGGGTATGTGCAGCAAACGCAATTGACGGAGGTTGTATGGCGCAAAAGGTAACTTTGGGTTGGATGTTGGTCGCCATGCTGGCGCTGACAGGGTGTGGCGCAGGCAGCAATGGTAGCGGTGGTCCACAGACCGGCAAGCTCAGTCTGCAACTGATCGATGGCCCGGTTGAAGAAGCCGAAGCCGTCGTGGTTGAATTCCACGGCGTATCGATCAAACCCGCAAACGGTTCAGCGATTGATTTCCATTATGATGAACCACGTTCGTTTGATTTGCTGCAACTGCAAAACGGCGCGGTTGCGCCCCTGCTGGATGATATCGAACTGCAAGCAGGCCACTACGAGTGGATTCGCCTGATGGTGAACAGTCAGCAAAACGTAGACGACACCTACATTAAGGTGGCCGGCGTGAAGCACGATCTGCCCATCCCCAGCGGTGACCAAACAGGTCTGAAACTGAACCGTGGTTTCACCATCACGGCCGGTGGTCACAGCCACTTCACCATCGACTTTGACCTGCGTAAATCAGTCATTCAAAACAAGCCGCAAGGCTACAAGCTCAAGCCAGTACTGCGTCTGGTGGACAACGTTGACATCGGCCATATCGGCGGCGAAGTCAGCGAAACCGTACTTAGCGACAACAACTGCGGCGTGACCGACACGGTAGCGGCGTCTGTGTACGTTTACCCAGGTTTAGACGTGACGCCAGACGACATCGGCAGCACCACCGAACCCGTTGCCACCAGCAACGTGGTGTACTCCGCCGAAACGAAGAAATACAGCTACACCGTTGGCTATCTGCTGGCTGGCAATTACACCGTCGCGCTGACTTGTGAAGCGGGTAACGATCACCCCGAAGACGATGACAGCATCGCGTTTGTGAACCCACAAAATGCGACCGTGATCCGCGAACAACACGTATCGGTAAACTTCTAAACCGTTACAGGTTGCGAAAAAAAACCGGGCCTAGTTGCCCGGTTTTTTTTGGTCTGGCGAATGACGTCACCGCCGCCCGGCTTATTTTTTGCTGGATATGCACTGTCGTAAACCAGTGCCGGGATAGCTCAGTTGGTAGAGCAACTGATTCGTAATCAGTAGGTCAGCGGTTCGATTCCGCTTCTTGGCACCAATAAAATCAAAGACTTAGCCAGAAAATGCTAGGTCTTTTTTTCGCCACAAGGAAAGTTTTCGTTCTGTAGTGCACTACGTAGTGCACTAAATGGGGTGCTGGCAGATTGGTTATTATGGAGTTGCCAGTAGCATTCATGGATGGTGCATGGCTAGTGGGGTTGATGTTCCCCTTTTTATCGCCGTTGCCTCAGCACGTTCGCTCGATCGATCTTCCCCAGTCAAAGCTTCACCGCTTGCTAGTGCTCAAAGGGGTAAATGGCTTGTTTTGATTGGTGAATTGGATATGATGGGGCCTATCATGCCGCCTGATTTATCTTGCGGCCAATTTTTGGGCACGGAGGCCGGTTGAACACAAAGGGAGCTTGGCTGCAGGCTTTCCCTGGCCCTGAGTGGGCTCGGTCTTCGAGTTTTCCCTCCGCTGTTCTTCCGGTTGTTTCTGGTTTGCTGTGCCCTCACCATTTTGCTCGATGAAGACAGGGTCAGAATGTGGCTTGGGGTCATCTTTACCTGTCAGCTGAGCCAAACTATGTATGTATTAATGTCTCTAGCTCCTCCAACTGCTGTTTTGCCCGTTGCAACGCTGGCAACAATAGCCCTTCTTCAATCTGGTTATACGCGTCACTCAATAGCGCATAGGCTTCCTGATATCTTTTTTGCTCCCGCCACAGACGCGCCAAATCACAAGATATTTCGAACATGAACATAGGCGCATCTTGTTCTTTGGCGATCTCCAATGCTTGAAGCAGCACATCCTCCACTCCCGACTCACCCTTCAGCAACATCAACGCAGCGCGCTGCCTATATAATTGTGAGGCAAAATATCTTTCGTTATTTGCGTTCATTACAGAAAAAGCTTCTTCGAGTAATAGATTGGCTAGAAGCGCATCGCGACGCATCAACGCCGCATTGATTAAATCGACTAACAAGTACGTGCTGATTTTTGCGCCAGTCTCGTAATACTCTGCCAACCCTGCCTGTGAATCATCTTGTGTTGGCCGCGCCAACTGAAAAATAGGTTTGAGCATGGCGTGAATTAAAATAAATCCATGCTCCTCGGTCAGTGGAATCGATGCTGTTGCACACTCTAATGCCATATCCAGCTCGCCTCGCTGCTTATGACAACTCGCCTTCGACCATTGGGCAAAAACAACAGAGAATGGCTGGCCAATAACATGCGATAACGCAGTGCCGCGATCTGCTGCGACCAATGCCTGATCGGGAAAACCCTTAAACCAAAGAAGTTTAGACAAAAAATAGTAACCCAGGACACCTGGGTGCAAGGCAGCCATAGAAAAATTGGGGTGATTTTCATTAAACAGCGCCATCGCCACAGTAGTATGCTTAAGGGCGCTTGAGAAATGACCACGATACATCTCTACTGAAGCTTTCCCCAAGTGACCGCAAATTAAAGCTGCTTCACGGTTATCAGGATATTGGTTAGTCAACAGTCGTTGCGCATATTCACCAACCTTTTCAAATTCACCTCGAACATTGTGAAAACAGATCAGCCCCCACAAGATAGAATGAAGAAGTGGCGTGCTGTTCAGCGCTTGACCGCAAGCCAATATGCGATCATACACTGGCGTTAACTCGGGAGCCGCAAAGCCGTGAGTTATCTGCATCGCCGTTGAAAGCGCTGTACACAACTCCAATGTGGTGACAATGTACGCAGGATCACTCGCAAACTCATGATCAATAATTGTTAACGCGCGTCCGGCCAATGTCTCCACTTCGTGTGGCGCATGACGTCGAAGGGCGATGCGGGTGGCGAGCACCAAATAGTGCAGAGCGCGAGCACGATCGTGTCCACATTCAAAATGACGCGCCAATTCAGAGGCGAGTTCCTCACTACGTTGCACCGATTGCGCCTCAAACCAGCGACCTGTCTCGAGATGTAACTGACCACGTCGCGACGGCAAACTTAATTGATAGGCTAACTCTTGGTAATATGCATGAATAAATACATAGCGATTACTGCGCCGACGCTCTGGCGAATAGGAGTGACTGCTGTATCGAAAAAGACGATGATTATTCACTAGTCGCTCACAACTACCGTCAGCTGTAAATAGATCAACGCCACACAATTTCGCCAACGTAGCCAATGAAAAGTTACTCCCGCACACCGCAGCAGCTTCGACTATTCTGCGCTCAATTTCATCGAGACGATCAAATTGACGCTCCATCAGTTGACGCAAACCTTCAGGGAGCGTCGACAACGTCATTAACAATGATTGCCAGTCAGGATTATCATTATCCAACAATAGCGACATCTCTTCGGCAATAAGCGAAAGGTAGAGAGGCAAGCCCTCAGTACGCCGATATATCGAGCTAATTAGCTGCGCCGGCAGCGACGAGCCAGGAAAGCGACCACTCAGGTAATCGGTCACCTCTTGCTCACTCAAATGATCCAGTGAGATTTCGTCATAAAGCCTATGCAGTTGCAAAGATTTTCGCAGCGCGCACAACGGACGCTGCTCAACAACGATATCCACAGGTCTGTAACTAGCCAGCAGTAACCAGCGTCCTGCACCGTGCCGGCGAGCCAGATAGGCGATCAAATCAAGTGTCGTGTGATCGCTCCAATGCAAATCTTCCAACACCAATACCACAGGATGGCGCTCCGTCCAGCGCTCCAGAAACTCCCCAAACTCCCTTAACATGCGCTCGCGACTGCCGCTTTGTACTTCAGCCAACAACGCTTGTCGCTGTTGCTCTTTCAGCAACCAAGGCAGCTGCGCCAACCAACTAGGCGCAATATGACGCAGTGTATCAACTATCTCCGTTCCACCAAGTCGGCAGAGTTGATTCAGTGCCTCGAGCACCGGTAAGTAGGCCTCACCCTCGCCAAATTGATCCACGCACTGACCTTGTGCCAGATGAACCTCCGTGGGTAATTGCGCGGAAAAGAACCGCAGCAACGTGCTCTTGCCGATTCCCGCTTCGCCACTTATAAACACAACCCGAGGTCGCCCTAGTTGCGCCTGATGCAAAAACTCATGCAAACGTTGCAAAGAAGCGCTGCGGCCTACCAAAACGTTCGAGTCTGCGACGGGAGCATGTGTATTCACTTCGGCAATAAAACGGTATCCGCGGCGATGCACGGTCTCTATATAACGAGGTGCCCTGGCGTCGTCGCCCAGAGCTTGTCGCAGCTCTTGAATCGCATTTTTCAGCACCCCCTCACTGACATGTCGGGTATGCCAAATTTCGTCAAATAGCTCCTCTTTGCTCACAATTCGGCCAGGCCTTTGGCAAAGGCAGCTCAACAATGCAAACGCTTTAGGGGTGAGATCGACTCGCTTATCCTTGCACAAAAGGTGCGCGGCGGCTGGCTCAAGCTGATAAGGACCAAAAAAAATGCTGGCGGACAACGTTCAGATTCCTGTTCTGCTAATTAGTTAAATCGACCACGACTCAAGTACAATCAATCATCCGCCGATTGTCAAAAACAAACTTTACCGCATGTTTTTCAACACGTTATACAACGATGTCCACATGATCTTCAGCAATACATGACTGAAATATGACCGTTTCGTGACAACTTCCCCTGAACAGCCGCGTATGATAAATCACAGGCTCATATTGGTGTTATTAGGAAACCTGAGCCAACCTATCACATTTATATAAGTTATTGAGAGTCACTATGAAAAAATCGACGACAGTTATCGCAATTGCAACCATCGCCCTATCCACCAGCGCTCACGCAGCATTAATCGACCGTGGCAACGGCATGATCTATGACTCAGACCAGAACATCACTTGGTTACAGGACGCCAACTACGCCATGACCTCGGGTTACGATGCCGATGGTCTTATGACCTGGGCTGCGGCCAACACCTGGGCGAATAATCTAGTCTATGGCGGCTATGGCGACTGGCGCTTAACGAATGTAGATCAAAATTGTATCGGAAAAGACTGCACTGGTAGCGAGCTGGGCCATTTGTACTACGTTGATTTTGGTTTGACATGGGGCCAATCAGTTTTAAGCGGTACCGATGCTGATCTGGATTTATTCAACATTTCTCAGGCCTTCGGCTATTGGTCACCTTCCGAATACGAGTCCAATACCGATAACGCGTGGCTCTTCAGTACAGCCAGTGGTCAACAGGGTTCCAGCAATAAGCAAAATGAGTTTTACGCCTGGGCCGTTCGCGATGGCGACGTTGCCCTAAACCGTGATGCCGTACCAGTACCAGTACCAGCACCTGCACCGGTGTTGCTGTTTGGAGCTGGCATTTTAGGCATGATGGCTGCGAAGCGGCGCCGTAGTTGATTTGGGTAATTCGGCGCATTTGACTTTACAGGGGGGGCTCCCCCCCCCTAATTAACAACGGAAATATTCGAGCCTGACCCTGTCTTTGGTTATTGCTCAGCGAAACATGACTGAAATATGACCGTTTCGTGACAACTTCCCCTGATCAGCCGCGTATGATAAATCACAGGCTCATATTGGTGTTATTAGGAAACCTGAGCCAACCTATCACATCTATATAAGTTATTGAGAATCACTATGAAAAAATCGACGACAGTTATCGCAATTGCAACCTTCGCCCTATCCACCAGCGCTCACGCAGCATTAATCGACCGTGGCAACGGCATGATCTATGACTCAGACCAGAACATCACTTGGTTAAAGGACGCCAACTATGCCATGACGTCGGGTTACGATGCCGATGGTCTTTTGACCTGGGGTGCGGCCAACGCCTGGGCGAATAATCTAGTCTATGGCGGCTATGGCGACTGGCGTTTGGCCAGTATCACCGACACCGGCACGTCTGGGTGCAATTGGGCCAACACAGGTACCGATTGTGGCTATAACGTTGATAGCGCCAATTCGGAACTGGCTTATATGTACCATGTTAATCTGGGGCTGGAGTCCTATCTCAACGAGAATGGCAGTATTGATCCCACCTGGGGTATCTTCGGCAATGGCACTCTTAACGGGATAGATACCAGCTCCTATGGCCAGAATGATGTCGGGCTGATCGATAATCTCCAGTCGAACTACTATTGGTCTGGTACTGAATACGCGCCCGATACCCAGTACGCGTGGTACTTCAATATCTCCAGTGGCTATCAGGACATCATCACTAAAGACTATGAGTTTTACGCCTGGGCCGTTCGCGATGGCGACGTTGCCCTAAACCGTGATGCCGTACCAGTACCAGTACCTGCACCTGCACCGGTGTTGCTGTTTGGAGCTGGCATTTTAGGCATGATGGCTGCGAAGCGGCGCCGTAGTTGATTTGGGTAATTCGGCGCATTTGACTTTACAGGGGGGGGCTCCCCCCCTAATTAACAAC
>JAOUHV010000063.1 GCA_029884425.1 Gammaproteobacteria bacterium | reverse complement strand
TGAATTTGAGCAACGTAAATTCATCCGCTTTGGCAATGGTGTTGAAACCACCTATGAATACGACCCACAGCGTCGTTATTTGGAACATCTGCAAAGCGCGGGCAAATACGGCACCTTCCAGAACCTGAGCTACAGCTTCGACAAGGTGGGCAACATCCTGTCGCGCGTCAACGATGTGAATCCTGTTAACGGCGTCGGCGGCAAGAGCACGCAAAACTATCACTACGACAGCCTGTATCGACTCACGCAGGCCACTGGCAGCTACACCCAGGGTGATGGTGACGATCGATACAGTCTGCACATGCGTTATGACGGTATCCACAATATCGTCAACAAAGCACAAGTGCATGCCCGCACCGGTACCGACGGCGTAGAGAGCCTGATCAAAGGCACCAGTTACAACTGGGATTATAGCTACGACAGCAACAAACCGCACGCGGCCACGCTGATTGGTGAGCGTTCGTTCCAATACGATGCCAACGGCAACCAGTTGGGTTGGAAAGATCTCAGCGGCAGCAAACAGGCCGGTGATCGTCGCATCTTCTGGGATGATGAAAACCGCATCCAGCGTATCAACGATCCTAAATACACCAGCCTGTTTGCCTATGATGATCAGGGCCAGCGTGTGGTCAAATACGTTAAAAACAACAGCGCCAATACCGCCAAGACCACGTTCTACGTCAACCAATATTATCAATTAACCAACGATGTCTTGGTGACCAAACACGTGTTCATCGGCAGCTCGCGCATGCTGACCAAACATCATGGTGGCTCTATCGTGTTCCGCACCAAGGCTCGCAGTACGCGCAGCTATGACGGCAGACCGAAGAGCAATATTCCCGGCAACTACAAAGCCGAACAGAAAAAAGAAACAGGTAACGCCGGCAATGGCAAATCGGCCAGCGCACCGGGCTACATCAAAAAACAGGAACGCGCAGATCGTCGCAATCCCAACGCCAACAATGGCAATGGCAACGACAAGAAAAACGATCGCGCCAAGGAAAACGCCAACAACGATAAAGGCAATGGCAAATTTGCTGACGGCCAACATCCGGGTCAGGGCATCTATAATCGCAGTGATCGAGCCAACGAAGTGGCGCAGAATGTGGCGAAGAACAGACACCTGCAACACCTAGTTACCGATCCGGATTCTCCCTGGTATGGCGATGGTCAGATCAATGGTGACGACACCACCGATGGCAGCAACTGCAACCAGATCAACGCCGGCTGTACCGCTGGTCAGACCGAGATTGATCAGTACACTGGTGAAGAAGTGGTGGTCATCGGCCCTGCGGATGATCAGTTCTTCTACTATCATCCAGATCACTTGGGCAGCACGGCCTACATCACCGATCAAAATGGGGATCTGAAAGAACACCTGGAATACTTCCCCTTCGGTGAAACCTGGGTGCAAGAGGGTGGCAGCAAGAAAACGCCATACTTATACACAAGTAAGGAGTTTGATTCGGAGACTGGGTTGTATTACTACGGGGCGAGATACTACGATCCTAGAACGAGTGTGTGGAGTAGTCTGGATCCGATTTTGGAGAAGTATTTGCCAACAGGTGATGTTGAAAAGGATAAAAATCTTCCAGGTATCGGTGGTATCTATAATTCACGAAATCTAGGAATGTACGGATATGCTGCGGTCAATCCCGTTCGATATTCAGATCCAGATGGTAATATTATATGGGGTGCAATAATTGGCGCGGGTGTTGAAATAGCCTCACAGTTAGCAACTAATAACGGAGAAATAAAAGACAGAAACGCGATATATGTAGCTGCGGCTGTTGGTCTTGTAACTGGTGGAGTGGGCGGCAGACTTGCAACCAATGCTGCGAAAGGCGCAATAACCTCCTGGCAAGCAGTGGCGGGGACAGCGGCAACTTCTGGGATAAGCAGCGGTGCAGGTTCTGCTGCAACAGACAAATTAAATGGAAAAGAGGTGGATAAGGATAAAGCGGCGGTTTCCGCAGGATTTGGTTTGCTTGGTGGTTTCATAGGAGGAAAGACTGCAAATTCTACTACGGCTAAACTCGAAGAATTGAGTGCCAAAGGTGGATTATCTTCTCATGTGGCAGATACGACGAATAGCGCTATGATCGGAAAATCAGCTGAAAAAAGGACATCTGGAGGACAAGCTTTAGGTGAAGCTGTTCCTCAATTTGGTCTTTCATTAACTCAGAAAAAAATAGAAGATGTGTTGGAATAGGAAGGGATTCATGTCGGCTAAAAAAATTATTCGAACGAGGTTGTTTGTAAGGCTTGAAGCACAATACTTGGTTGCTGCGTTGATTGCTGGGGTTATTGGGTATTTAGCATATGGGCTAGAGGAGGGATTAGTCTTTTTTGGTTTATTTTTTATAGTGATGCAGCCATTCTTATTTATTGAATATCTAAATAGACGTTAAAGGAGAAATAGGGTCGGAAACAGGGGGGGCAGAGAAGCGAGGGCAGACCTTCATCGATGCCATCTACTACTTTGCTGACGGCCAACATCCGGGTCAGGGCATCTATAATCGCAGTGATCGAGCCAACGAAGTGGCGCAGAATGTGGCGAAGAACAAACACCTGCAACACCTAGTCACCGATCCGGATTCTCCCTGGTATGGCGATGGTCAGATCAATGGTGATGACAGCGGCGATGGAAAGAATTGTGACACCATCAACGCCGGTTGTACCGCTGGTCAGACCGAGATTGATCAGTACACTGGTGAAGAAGTGGTGGTCATCGGCCCAGCGGATGATCAGTTGTTCTACTACCATCCTGATCACTTGGGCAGCACGGCCTACATCACCGATCAGAATGGCGATCTGAAAGAACACTTGGAATATTTCCCCTTCGGTGAAACCTGGGTGCAAGAGGGTGGCAGCAAGAAAACGCCTTATCTGTACACCAGTAAAGAGTTTGATTCAGAGACGGGGTTGTATTACTACGGGGCGAGATACTACGATCCGAGAACGAGTGTGTGGGTGAGTGCGGATCCGATTTTGGAGAAGTATTTGCCTAATGTGAGTGATATGCGTGAAGCTCAGGAAAGGGGTACATCATATAGTCCTGAAAAGAAATTAATAGGAATGGGTGGTGTGTATAATGCACTAAATATGAATTTATACCATTATTCAGGGCTAAATCCTGTTAAGTACTCTGATCCGGATGGAAATGCGACAACAGTCATTACCGTGACTGACAAAAAAGGGATGGATCACTCTGCAATTCATGTAGATAATCCAGCCGGTAACAACGGAAAAGGTGAGCCAAAATTGTATGATCCAGCAGGTTCATTCTATACGGCAAAAGACCCGGATGATGTTGCTTCAAACGATGCAGCAAATCTACAGGATTACATTGATGCTTATACATCAGAAGGCATGGATGTAACGACACAGACTTTTGACACGACACCAGAGCAAGAGTCAGATATAGCAGGAAAAATGCATCAGAGTGGAAAAGGATCACCTGGAGCATGCACTATCAATGTTTGCAGTACAATAAGGGGAACAGGTCCATTTAAGGATCTTGAGATTAATATTACACCTGAGCAGCTCAAGGCTGAGTTAAGTGATTTACAGCCAGTAACTGAAGTTCATCCTGGTTCTGAGGGTGAGAATTAATGCCAATTAAACTCTATTGAGAAATGGAAACGAAAATGAACACTTCATTAAGAGGGGTTGTTTACATTGGGTTTATGTTGTCAGTGGTTTTATTGGGGCTGTATGAAAAGTTAGATCAGTGGCCATATTATTTCTGGATGGATGGTGAATATAGTCCATCATATATATTGATATTTATTGGGATTATTGGTGTGTGGGTATTGTTAAGATGGAATATATTAAATAATAGTTATTTGAAATTTTTTGTTCTTTCCATTCTGGTTAGTTGTGCTTCATCAATTATGGCATACATTGGCAGCGTTTTATGGGTTTCAGGTTATTCACCTTTATTTAAAAACTACCCTGAAATGTTAGTTGTGTTAGTTTGGTATCCGATTTTTGAGTTGTCATCCTGGTTTTCTGGTGTTTTTATATCTTTGGTGGTTATTGTGATTCATAAGTTATTCAGAAAATATACAGATAAAACCAGATCCAACCCTTAAGCAAGAAACGGGGTCAGGCTTTACATTTGACATTTTATAGCAGCGCCTCTAAATAAACGAAATAGGGGACACCCGCAAAAAGATTGACACCAGTTTACTCAATCGTTAGGTTTAAAAGACTCATCAGGAAGGTGGTAAAACAAATCGACAAGGAGGTGTTCGATGACCTGCGCTCGTTCAGAACAAGTCTCATTAGATACCACACCCTATTACCACTGTGTGTGTCGCTGTGTTCGCTATGTCGTACCAATGGCAAACAATGGGTAAAAGGCGTTGCGACAAGCCGGGAGTGGTTTCATTGATAATCGTTCATTGAAATCGAAGGGTTTAAATGATGGGTGTCCTTTAGCACGTACTGATGTAATAGATAAATCAGAAAAAGAATTACAAGGTCTGAAAGACTTGCCTGTGCCGGAAGATAGTCGTGATAAATGGGGAAGAGAAAGAGAAGGCAAAGGTGGTGCTGCAGGCCGCGACAAAAAATTTGACGATTTAACTGGAAACAAAATAAATGACAATGTAAAAGAATTGCCGGGTGGAAAAACAGCTGTTAAACATGGAAGCACCTCTAGAGACGGTGACCCATCAATTACTATACAAGATTCTAATAAAGTCCCAGAGATTAAGGTTCGCTATCCAGATACAAAGGCAGAGGATTGATAGGTGAATAATAAATGTATCTATAATTGGCCAAAAAAAGATGAGGCGATATTGTCTTGTTTTAAGGAATGTTATAATCATGTATTTGTCGCATTTCCGCCTTTTTTAAAAATGGATGGAGATAGGGGGGCAATTACTTTTTGGGAAAAAGACATAGTTAGTATGCATGGAGAACTATTAAATTGGTCAGAAGTTGAAAATCTTATTGGAATTGAAAGTGCTTCGAATATTAACGAAGCAATGCTATTTTCTTTCAAATATAAGGAAAAAGAAGAATACAGAATTAACTTCGAAAAACTAATGAAGTATTGTGGCGAGAACAACATCTATTGGCCTGAAGAAGCGAGAATTGATCCATTTGTCGCATGCGCTGTTATGTGTGCATTAAGTGGGGAAGGATACAAAAGTGTTGTTTTCGATTTTCACGCTCTTAAAGAATATGTGGAAATTAATGAGTACATGACTCCAGCGACACTTCCTGTGTCTAAACAATTCTATCCCATGCATTTATACACACCAGATGGTTTTTTTTTAATGACATCAAACCATGACTATTATTACTATTTAATTGCTTCGAGAGATTTTGAATTGTTGGAGAAGGTCATTAATGAAGGAAGGATAGAGGGTTTTTTTGTGAATGAGGGTGACATGCCAAATTGGCACGTTGATGATTCTAGAGTTATTAAATTCTCATAAATATGTGAGGATATTTGAGGATATTTGAGGATATTTGGGGTCAGAGTAAAAACTCAAAAAATGCCCTATACTCCAAAACACAATAGGACAACACTTGTCAAGGAAGATAGATGGCTCGATTACCTAGATTTTGCTTACCCGGCATTCCTCAACATATCATTCAACGAGGAAACAACCGGCAGGCTTGTTTTGCTTGTGATGAAAACTTTGCTGCTTACGTAGGTTGGTTAGAGGAATATTCCAGAAAATATCACGTAAACATCCATGCTTGGGTGTTCATGACTAATCACGTCCATCTTTTGGTGACGCCTAGTGATGAGAGCGGTGTCTCGAATATGATGCAGTCTCTAGGCCGTATGTATGTCAGGTATTTTAATCGAGCCTATCGGCGAACAGGCACGTTATGGGAAGGGCGCTATAAATCTTCCATAGTAGATGCAGAAAATTATTTACTGACCTGTATGCGTTATATTGAACTTAACCCAGTGCGAGCGGGAATGGTGAATTCTCCTGAAGAATATACTTGGTCAAGTTATCACGCAAATGGGTTGGGAAAGGTTATAAAGTTGTGCACACCCCATTTAATATATAAGCGTTTAGGGCGAACGGTTCAAACACGCACAGAGAGCTATCGTGATCTATTTCGCTATCATTTAGAGCCAGGCTTGGTTGGACAAATCCGAATTTCCCTGAATCAGGGGATGGTATTAGGGAATGAGAGATTTAAGGAGGAAGTTGAGCAGTTATCTGGTCGAAGAACATCTGTCTTGAAGCCAGGGCCTAAACCAAGGAAGTTGAAGGAGTTTTTACTCTGACCCCAAATATGAAAGAATGGGCCAAGGACACGCTCGTGGGTAGCCCGGCAGAGCAAGTGCTGCAAACCAGCTATGCCTACGATGCCATGAAGCAAATCACCCAAGTGAAAGATGCCATGGGTAATATCACCCAGGTGGCCTATGACAACCTCGGTCGCCGTATATCCATCAACAACCCCGACATGGGCTTGGTCACCATGGAATATGACTTGGCAGGTAATATGATTCACAAAACCACCGCCAACCTGGACCTAAAGAGCCAGAAGATTAACTACACCTATGAGTTTGGCCGACTCAAATCCATAGTGTATCCAAACCATGTGGGCGATATTCAAGGCTGTACCGTGGCGGTAGCCGACAGCGCAGAAAACTGTGTCAAAGCCAGCAATGATGTGAGTTATGAATACGGCGCTCCTGGCGCTAACCACAACCGTGCAGGCCGTATCACCAAAGTAATCTACCAAGCCGGCAACGAAGAACGTTTCTACGGCAAACTGGGTGAAATGGTCAAAGAAATAGACACCATCAACTTTGATCCTTCGCAGCACTTCACCGCTGAAATTTTTGTGACGCGTTACCACTATGATAGCTGGGGCCGTATGAAGCAGCTTACCTATCCTGATGGGGATAAGACTATCTATCACTACGACGTGGGCGGTCAGGTGAACCGTGTCACCGGTGAAAAAGGTGGCGTGCAACACACCTTCATCGAAACCATCCAATATGATGAATTTGAGCAACGTAAATTCATCCGCTTTGGCAATGGTGTTGAAACCACCTATGAATACGACCCACAGCGTCGTTATTTGGAACATCTGCAAAGCACGTAGGTCCGATTAGCGTAGCGTAATCGGACGCATGTAAGTAGAAAAAGTTTCGCAAACAAGGATAAGTAACGGGAGCATGTTCAATAACCAGCGCGTTCAAAATTGGCCACATTCAACGTTTTGTTGTTATGTAGAGAGACGAGTGTATTCTAGCGATTGGTGTGGCGAGGTAGAGTTGGTGGGGATGAATAACATACGTCCGATTACGCTACGCTAATCGGACCTACTTAACTGAAAATCAGTAACGATATTGTGAGTATGAGGCTATAGATGGATTGTAATAGTATTGGTTTTAGTGAGAAAGATTATTGGGAAGCGTTTGGGAGGCCGCAGGCTTTACTGTTTTGTGCAGGAATGTGTATTGGATTTTTCGAAACCATGTGGGTTTCTGTGGGTGTGGGACTGATGATGTTTTATTATTTATTAGTGAGAAATGATCCAGCATATTTATATGTACTACGTAATGCAGAGTGGAGAAAAGTTACATTGGCAATGATGTTTATGGTGGGGTTGATTTCTTCACTATTTACTTTATTTGGTTATGAAAAGAAGAGTTCATTGTTTATTGGCGTTATTGTAGTGCTTGTGCTTGCAGCAATTGAGCGCTATCTGGCAAAAATATTCTCAAATAAACTTTTTAGAAACTCATAGAGATTGAAAGTTGGAGAAATGAGTCGAGCTAGATTATTTATTAAACTTGAATTGCAATACTTTGCTGGAGCCTTGTTTGGTGGAGCGATTGGGTATCTCGCATATGGTGTTGATGCCGGGCTGTATTTTTTTGGTTTGTTTTTTGTGTTGATGCAGCCATTATTAATTAATGAATATTTTAAAAAAAGGTAAAGTAACGGATATTTGGGGTCAGCTTGTAGCTCCGATTAGCGTTAGCGTAATCGGAGGAACTGATTGATATTTTTGGGTAGAGTAAAAACTCACAGTTCGAATCACCAAAGTAATCTGCCAAGCTGGTAACGAAGAACGGCAACCAGTTGGGTTGGAAAGACCTCAGCGGCAGCAAGCAGGCCGGCGATCGTCGCATCTTCTTGGATGAAGAAAACCGCATCCAGCGTATCAACGATCCTAAATACACCAGCCTGTTTGCCTATGATGATCAAGGCCAACGTGTGGTCAAATACGTTAAGAACAACAGCGCCAATACCAGCGGTGTTGGGTGCTTGAACGCGATAAACTGCTTGGCAGCCAAGATGCGGGAAGTTAAACGGACAATATCGGTCTGATGGAACTGGCCGGCGGCAAGTTGCGCCGCCGGCCACGGAAAAGGGCCTAGGTGTATTCCCCGGGCATATCGGTCTTTTTGACGGTTACCCGGCCAACTTTCTTGCCGGATATGCGCAACAACTCGTCGCCGGAAAACTCATAACCGTGTCTGAGGGCGATGCGGGCAACATCATCCGCCGTAGCCATTCCCAGCACTTCGTCTTTAAGTGCCTGGTCGGCCTGCATTTTTCTCAAAAACGCCTCAAGTTGATCCAAAGCCATACTACAAGTTCCTGTTTTCGTCAGTCGTTGGCCCATTAGACAGGAAAACCGCGACAGCTTTCAAGCAAACTCCGGGGTTTTTTCAGCGTTTGCCCCGACAGGGGGCGGGTGAAATGCGGCAGGCTACGAACTAGCCGCTGAAAAAAATCACGCCGGTGCCGTTGTCGTTGACGATGTCTGCACCGTGATTGAGTGACAAATCCTGCAGGTGTTGCACCACTGCATCGGCAGCGGCACCGTCCAGAATTCGCGATTGAAACAGCACTTCAGTGTTGCGGACCTTGATGGGCCACAGGCGTAGTTGCGCGAGCTTTTCGCCTTTGAAATACGCCTGGGCGATCACACTGGTATCAACCTTTTGGCTGTAGGAGCCAAACGCAAAATTACCCAGGCTGTACAAAATTACGCCGTGTTTGTATGGCTCGATGGCTTGCAGAATGTGCGGGTGATGACCAATCACCACGCTGGCGCCGGCATCAATGGCGGCACGGCCTATCTCGGTTTGATAGGGGCGCAGTTCGGTGGTGGATTCCCGTCCCCAGTGCATCGACACCATCACGATGTCTGCTGATTTGCGGGCGATGCGGATGTCTTCGATGATTTTGGCTTTGTCACCAAACGCGACGCCGGCGTATTTGTCGGTGGCCCAGAAGGTTTCGGGATAGGTGAGCGAATACGCCAAAAATGCAATATTGCGATTGCCAACCCGCTCGAATTTCACGGTTCGCGCCTGACCTAGATCCAGGCCGGCGCCCACATGGTTGATGTCGACTTTATCCAGCGCCTGCATGGTCTGAACCAAGCCGGCGACGCCGTAATCCAGCGCGTGATTGTTGGCCAGCGAAACGATATCAAACCCGGCGTACTTGAGCGCTGCAGCGGATTCGTCGGGCTGGGATTTGAAACTGTAGGTCTTTTCGCCGTCGGTCAGCCCCCAGGTGGCCAGTGGGCCTTCCAGATTGCCGAACACCAGCGATGAACGGCGCAGCAGTTGACGGGTTTCTTCAAAGGCGTGGTTGTAGCCGTTTTTCTGATAAATCTCGGTGGCGGTTCCGCCCAGCATAATGTCGCCGACCATGCTGATTTTGATGTCTGCGCCCAGCACCTGGTCCTTGGCGTCTTGCAGCTTCAGGCGATTTTGCACTGAGTCAGACAGGGCAGCCGAGGGGCGGGGAGAAAACGATACGCAGGACTGCATGGCCAATGCGGTGCCCAACAGGAGGGCTCCCGAACAACACAACAGCACACGCAAGGGTTTCATAACGCCGGACTCCAGAGATGGCAAATCGCATTTTTTGATTTCTTCCTCCTGTTACGGCGTCGCCGGGGCAAAATTTACCTGTCGACCGCTGTCGTTTGCACAAAAATGCCACACTGAGACTTGGTCCACAAAATCCATGCAAACGTCAGGGAATGGTGGGCCGGAAGGTGATGCCCGCCAGCCAAAAAGATAGACCGAATTCGGTGGTCGTGGCGAAATTTTAACCGGTTACTTTTCCCACGATAGGGCCGGGCCTCCTACGGATAAACTCGGTTATTGCGCCGAAATGGACACGGACATTCCTTGTTATTGTCTTTAAGTGACAACTTTGTTGCGTTTCGTCCTTGGCGATCTAAATTCAACCTAGGTGCTTCATCAATGTTCAGCTGGCTGTGCTGCGAGCTGAATGCACTTGTTGAAATTTTCTCAACCAAAAAGGAATCATCATGACCACCGAAGATCTAGCATGCGCCCCGGCTAAAACAGCGAACAAAATCGTTGAAATGGGAGGCGGATTTCAGCGAATGGAGTCACGCGGACAAGTGGACATTGACGAGAGTACGCGTGTCATTAAGTTGTCAGGCAAAGGCACGGTCAATCTTTTTCCCGACAAGGCGTTTGAGGACGCGAAAGCCTTCACCGTCGAGGCGGTGTTTACTCCCAATCGTCTGAAAAAAACACAGTGCCTGCTGGATTCGCCCAATCCGCCGGTGCGCATTGAGTTAAAACCCGATGGCACGCTGACTGGATCACTGCACACCGCGCAAGGATGGCAGACCATTGATTCCGGCGAACGAAAAGTGGTTGCCAAGGAGACGGTCTCGATTCGGTTTGTGCGCAAAGAAAACGGCGACGCGGTGCTGGAAATTAACGATAGGCACGCAGCGTCGGCCAACATCAGTGGCACGCTGGTGCCGCTGGGGCGACAGGGCATTACCATCGGCGGTGAAAGCAATGGCAAACAGAATTTGTTTTCCGGCACGGTGGGCGGCGTGGGCATTCGCCGTGGTGCGGTGGACGCGGCCACTATTGATGGCTATAAGGCCAAAGAGCTTCGTCTGGCAGGTTCTCTGCGCGAGCATTTGAAATTTGGCGGCAGGCTGGAAGTGTTTGTCGATCCCGGCACGGTGGATCAGCGCTTCAATCAGATCAAGGCGATTTTGCGCGCGGCTGGGGTGAGCGACTTGTCGACCTTGTCGACGCTGACCATTAATCGTCCCACCCAGATTATGCCCAACCAGATCATGATCGCTCCACCCAAGTCGCGGATCAGTTCGGTGAACTGGGGCGAGGTGGCCAAGGTGATCGCCAATGTCAGCGCCGACAAGGCGGTGCAGTTGACGGCCAGCGCCTTGCCTAATCGCAACAGCAAGCTGACGCTGCAGAAATTGACGGCGGCGAACAGTGTCGAGCTGAAATCAACCACCGCGCGCAGCGCACAAAACCTGGCGGATTTTTCGCAGAAGGCGACTGCAGAATTGATCCAGCGCGTCATGACACCCAGTGCGACCACAGATAAGTTGGCCGACAGCATCAGCGCTCGCAAACTGTCGAGCAATATTGCTGACGTGCTCAACAAACCGCTGATCGGCGAAATGCTCAAACCTGCGACGGGCATTGAGATTCGTGACGCCAAACTGCTGGACAAGTTTGACGATGACAATCCCGACGACTGGCCCTCGTTTGCCAATCCGCCGATGTTTTTGCGCTCCATCACCACCATTCCGGTGGATTCCTCGGTGATCATTGCCGGGCGACTGGATTTGACCAATCAGCGGCTGATGATCAGTCACAACGTCAAAACCCTGTACATCATCGCCGAGGAAATTGTCGGCGACACCAACGCGTCGATCACCTGGGCGCGTCCTGGTGGCAGCACGCCGCCACGTCTGGCGGACCCTGACAAGAACGGTCGCTCCTACAGCGGCGTTCATACCCCCAGCAACAGTCGCAATGGTTTGCGCGGTGGCGATGGTCTGGACGGCGAACCGGGCTTTGCCGCAGCGAATGGCATTGATGCGCCCGATCTGGAGGTGTGGGTGAAGCATCTCACCGCTATGCCGGACATTGATTTGAATGGCGAGAATGGCATCAAGGGTGGTCGAGGCCAGGTGGGCGGTCGCGGCGGCAATGGTGCCAAGGGCCAGCCTGGGGAGTGGTGGTGGTTTTTTGGGGTGCAGTGCTGGAAAGGCCCGGGGCATGGCGGCAATGGCGGTGACGGTGGCCGTGGTGGTCGTGGCGGGCCTGGCGGTGACGGCGGTCGTGGTGGTGATATTGCTATCGGTGTGTTGCAGGGGACCTTGGCCAACACGGTGCAGGCGCGGGCATTCAGAATTAAAAATCAGGGCGGTCAGGTCGGTCGCGGTGGTGATGGTGGCGCAGGTGGCATGGGCGGTGCCGGTGGCGCGCATGGCAATGACATCAAGGATGGACAGGTGGTGTGTGGCACAGGGGTAAACGGTACCCGAGGCGCGCAAGGCCAGCCCGGTCCGGTGGGTGGCGATGGTCGGTTGGGTGCGGATGGCAGTCTGCGGTTTTTTGAATTTTCCGAAGAGAGTTGGAACGAACAGCTCACCCGTCCTTGGTTGTACGAGTTGACGCCCACCCAGGCATTCCCCGGCGATAACGTGACCGTGACTGGGACGCGCTTTGCGGACACCGACAGGGTGATGGTGGGCGGCGTCAGTCGGCCCATCACCATCAATGCCGATGAAAGCATCACCTTCAACTTGCCAGCGACCACCGGCGGCGGCGAAAAAGATTTGTACGTGCGCCGATTCGACGGTGTGGAAAGCAATCATTTGCGGTTGTGGGTCAAGCCGCGACTGGACATGTTGCCCAGTGCCATTGCACCGGGCAGCGAAGTGACCATCAGCGGCAGGGCGTTTGTCAGCGGAGCCAAGGTGCTCTACAACGGTTCGCTGACTGACGCGACGTTTGTGTCATCAACCACGCTGCGTTTTCAGGTGCCGGGCACAGGCGGTGTGGCGGTAGCAGAAACCGGCGTTCGCATCGCCGTGCGCAATCCTGATGGCATGGAGAGCAATGAGCGCATTGCCACCGTGCCGCGCACACTCGATTGTGGTTTCAGAATCGGTGTGCATGATTTGCCGTTTGATAATTTTGCGGTGGGTAGTCCGTCGTGGGGAACGTTCGAGCAAACCTTCGGCGCATTTGAAGTTTGGCACGAATTGATGGACCCGATATTTGGTCATCCGATACTGACTGCCGCGTTTTATGGGTTCTACAACTACTTTTTGCGCGGAAAGGATAACGGTGGCTTGGCGACCGGCTTCTGCACGTCCATGTCGGCGTTGGTGCTGGATGAGTACTACACCGGCAGCACCGACACCCACACACGTTACAGTTTGAATGCGCCCACCCGCGAGCGATTGACGGCAATTCACGGTCGTTTGCTCAGTCGCGAAAGTCTGCTGGATTTTCATGATCAGGGACGTTTGGGCACGGCCAATGTAGCCACGGTGTTCCGCCGCATTGAGGCCAGTCTGCGCGATGGCGCGGATCGGAACTCTGCCTTGATGTTGTTCTTTGTGCCGGCGGGTGAAATCTGGGATGAAGGCTATTTCGACATGCTCAGCGACAGTCACTGCATCGTGCCGATTCGCATGGTGTATCCAGTGGGACATGATGGCAGCAGCATCGCCGGCGTAACATTGTTTTGCTGGGATTGTAATCACCCAGTCGAAGAAGGCGCGGCAGTAGCACACAATTGCCGATTGGAATTCCGCAATGTGGGCGGCGAAATTCGCTTTACCTATTTTGATGGCACCAGCACAGCGCGCTTCACCAGTGAAGACGGCATCACTTTGGCCAGTATGAGCAACGGCAAATATTTATTGTCTGATCACGATTTGCCATTCAGCGGTCCTTTGGGTGTGACACGGTTTGTGCTGGACTTCCTGTTGTCACCGGCGGATTTGTTGGCAGTCGATGGCTCTGGTCGTCAGACCGGATTGGTCGCGGGCAATATTCTGTCGGAAATTCCGGATTCGCATCCGGCGTATCTGGCGAAAAATTTATACATGCTGCCTGCCGATCAGGCGCTGACGCGTCGCATCACCGGCAACGGTGTTGGCAATTACGCCTATCACAGCGTTTCGCCTAATGGCACGTCGTTCAGTCTGGAAAATGTGGCGACCACGCCCGGTGAAACCGATGTGCTGGCAGTAAACGCAGACGCATCGCAGATTCGTTTCACACCGGGAGCGAGCAAACATTTCCGCTTTAATCTGGCGCGTGAAGTGGGTGGTCAAATGCGGGCGATTGCGGTGGATGGGGTGGCTGCCAGTGCCACCGCAGCGATGGACATGACCATCAGCCCGGACTTGTCAGTGGTGCGCGTTGGCAATCAGGAGGCACTAACCAACGTCAATGTGCGAGTCAGTGTTTATCAGAAAGATTCAGGTGCCAACACCACGCTGGATCGTAACAGTGTCAGCTTGCCAACAAATCACGATTTGATGGTGACAGTGACTGACTGGGACGATTTGGCTTTGACGGTGCGTGCCTTGCCATTTAACTAACCGCTGTTTGTGGTGAAAAACAAAAACCAGGATCACTGAAGTGGTCCTGGTTTTTTTTGAGCGAAACAATTTTGTTGGCCGATTAGCGGCAGGATTTTTTGATGGATAGGTTTGGTTGGGAGATATTTATCCGGAAGTGATAGCACTCCAGATTCGATGAGTGCAGCGTAATCGGTCGAGAGCTAAAGCTGTTGCGAACGTATCTCGTTCGTGCGATTACGCTGCGCTAATTGCACCTACATGAAATGGTTTTAATCGGAGTTACGAGTTGCGCCGGTCACTGGGTTAGGCATAGGAATTGGTGGCTTGATCGATATTTTGGGGGAAGAACAAACTGAGTGATGAAAAAATATAATGTGTGGCAAGCCCTCCCGCACCTCGGTCTTCCAGGCTGCAGGTTTTTCCCATTTACGGGGAATCAGAATAAAACGTGATTGATTGGCGAGGTACTGTTCATAATTCTGTGTCATTTCTTTAAACTACACCAAAAAGAGATGAAACATGACCCACAAAATTCAATTCGACATGGACGCAGCCATCCAGGCCTTGCGTGAAGGAAAAGACCTGGGCGG
>JAOUHV010000062.1 GCA_029884425.1 Gammaproteobacteria bacterium | reverse complement strand
CGAAAGCTATCACGACTCCGCATCAGCGACGACGATTTTTTCATGTCCCGCGCAATAATTTTTTTTATGACCAAACAGAGACTCCTATTCTTTTTTGACAAGTCCGGTCAAACCGACCGCAAATAAGGTTGCCAATACCCAGCCCATCCCGATTTGAAACCAGTGATAGGCACGCAACCAGGCACCACAAGGTAGTGAGTGACCATTTACGCGACAATATCGGTTGGCGTTGGGCAACCAGAATTCCTCCTGGTGTAAATCCACAAACGGCATAAATGCATCAATAGAGTACACCAGCGAGTTATAGTCGGGATAATCTTCCGGCACTATCTGAGTGCGCAAATACTTGCCATCCATGTATACCCGCTCGCGCGTGGGCGACATCAAGCCGTTCACTCCTCCCATATGGAACAGACCCGCGCCGATGCCAATAATAATTGCCCCCATAATCAGTGCGCGATAATGCGGCTTAAAACCGTAGTCCAGCAAGTACTTCATCGCCCACTGCCGCCACCACGCCGCAAATCGCAAACCGCCATGGGCCAAACGCGCATCCTGTCCGGCGATGGACACATCCACCGCATCGGCGTCATTACCCATGCGCCGCAGCACCCCGGCCATCTGCTCATACGGTTGCAGATAAAACGGCTGCGCCGGCTGTAACTGTAGCCAACGAATCCTAGCTTCCGCATCCGTAGGACCGGCACTGATGGAACCGTAAACCAAACCGTTCAGGTACAACTTGCCTTTTGCCGGCCAACTCTCTTTTTCATCCGCCAACTGACCAATCTGCGCATGGGCAAGATTCAATTCAGTGCTGGCGACCCGGTTCACGTTTTTCCAAATCCATTTTCCGGCAATATGTGCACTTTCTGCCCACACACCATTATGCGATTTACCGCGGAAACTCGCTCCCCAGACATGCACATCGCCACCCACGCGAGTCGCGCGCATGCTGATCAAACCATTGCTGCGAAACTTGCCTTCCAGAAAAAAATTACCGTCAATATAGGCGCGATCAACCACCAGCGCATCGGCACCGACATTGAGAAACTGACTATCACGACACGTCAGATCGCGGCGAATATGCGCGCCGACAAACCTCACCCGGCCAATCGCACGAAAACCCCGGTTCAGGTTGACCGCCCCGCCGACGTTTATCCCGTCTGCCGATAGTGCATCTTCTCTGTGGTTGAGAATCCGGCCCGCACGGCATGACAAGTCGCCATTGATCATGGCTCCCATCAAACGCACCTCTCCGGCAGCGACAAAGCCTTGCTCCATCAAAATGGACGCCTTGATGTTCGCCCCGTCCGCCACCAGGGCCACACCACCGCAATTGACAAACCGACCACCACTGCAGACCAACGAACGTTCAATGGTAGCAGCCGTCAACCGCACCGTGCCCAGACTGTAAAATCCCTGGTCCAGATACACCGAACCGGACGTGCGCAAACCGTTGGCGGACAGCGAATCACCGCCCGGATTTTCAAACCGCGCATTGCGACACTCCAAACCGCCGCTGATCACTGCGCCCTGCAGACGAACTTCGCCATTGGCAACAAAACCATCGCGCATGTACAGCGAACCCTGCATGTGCAACTGCACCGCTGCAATCGATCCACAATGCGAACCGTCCAGCATGATGGCGCGAACTTCCGCCTCGGTCAGATCTATCCCTTTGGCGATATCGCAAGAAAGCAGTGAGATGGGAAAGCGAATACTAGTGAACGCCAAATCCAGGCGCCCCAAAATAATTGCATGCTGCAAATTGATACCGCGAACATCGACACAGTTGCGGGCAACGGTGTCCACGCACAGCCAACGAATCAAATCGGCACGCACCGACCGGGCCGCCTTGTCCGCCCACACCATTTGACTGCAATCGGCCACATTGCCGTTGCTAATCGCATCCAGAAGCTGACTTTCCGCGGCACTAAACACCCCGAAGCGCCGCTCTGCCAAGCTCCGTAACTCACCATTCATGCCGTCGTTCGCCCCAGCAATAAAAACCTATTCAGGAAAATATCGTCTAAAATCATGCCAGGATTGACTGCCCCACCCCTAGCGAACACAAATTTTTTCATCCATCCACTGCGCGATCGCACGCAACGACGGTTCATGCTGTAGCGGCAACTGATGCGCCGCCGGGGTCAAGAGTTGCTGGCCCGCGCTGCAAGCGGCCAACAATTCATCGATCCGCCGCCGCATGCGCAACGATTCCTGCTCACCCACCACATGTAGTGACGGCATTGTCACGGGCACACGCAACCGACTTTGCCAAGGCTCGCACTTGGGCAAGCCACCGGCGCCCAACACCATCCACTGAAACGGCAGCGGCTGCTGCCTGGCCTGATAATCCGCCAACAACATCAGACTCATCACCGCTCCCTGGCTCCAGCCGAACACCCCGTCAAACGGTCCTTGCTCGTCAATCAATTGACTCAAATACTGCAAAGTCGGCTCAACCTCTTGGTACGAACCATCGTCGCCATATTGAAACCAGCAATAATGTCGCCCCGCCCGCCAGCGAAACAGCGGCGCCTGTACCTGCAGACGCTGCCACAGGGCCCGGACCTGCGTTTCATTGCATTCGTGCGGCCCCTGGGCAAACACCATCTGCACCGGCTGGCGCATGTGGGCCTCGATCGGCCTTAGCCATTGTTCAAACCAGCTGGCATTCATCGAAAAGCCGTGCAGGCACAACAGTTTTTTCATCCACTCCCGTCCTCGGTTAAAATGGCGTCTTTTTGCAGAGAAACCTCATGCGCATCCACTATGGCGTTGAACACGTCAACACCCACACCGGCCTGAGCATACACAACCTGATGCCGGCCATTAAACAGCATCTGGCGCAAAGCGGCATCCAGAACGGCGTTGTTACTGTCTGCAGCCGCCACACCACCACCGCTATCACCATCAACGAGGACGAATCCCGCCTGCGTGATGACATCGCTGCATTCTTTGCCAAGCTGGTTCCGGCCAGCGATCGCTATCTGCACAACGACATTCATCTGCGCGACTGTCCACCGGACGAACCGGAAAACGCCCATTCGCACCTGATCGCCATGCTGCTGGGCAGCAGCGAGTCCATTCCGCTGTGCAACGGCGAACTGTCGTTGGGACAATGGCAATCGGTCATGCTGCTGGAACTGGATGGCCCCAGACCACGCACCGTCAGCATCCAGATTATCGGCCAATAAGTGAAACTCTATCTCGCACCGATGGAAGGCGTCGTCGACGCCGACATGCGTGACTTGCTCACCCAGGTCGGCGGTTACGATTACTGCGTTACCGAATTTGTGCGCGTCAGCGAACGCCGTTTGCCCGCCAAGGTTTTCCATCGCCTAGCACCGGAATTGCTGCACGACGGCAGAACCGCCGCCGGCACCCGCGTCATCGTGCAAATTCTAGGCGGCGAACCCTGGGTCATGGCCGCCAATGCCAAACGTGCCGCAGCGCTGGGGGCAGCCGGGGTCGATATCAATTTTGGCTGTCCGTCAAAATGGACCACGCGCCGCGACGGTGGTGCGATTTTGCTACGCGAACCTGAACGCATCTTCGATATCGTTCACGCCGTTCGCCAAGCAGTTGATCCAGCCATCGCCGTCTCGGCGAAAATGCGCCTGGGCTACGAAGACACGCTACGCACTCTGGAAATTGTCGATGCCATCACCGAAGGCGGTGCCAATTTTGTCACTGTCCATGCCCGCACCAAAGTGGATGGTTACAAGCCGCCGGCAAAATGGGAATGGCTGGCACGCATTCGTCAGCACACCCACATTCCGGTGATCGCCAATGGCGACATCGCCTCAGTCGACGATTTTGTGCGCTGCCAGGAAATCAGTGGTTGCGATCGCTTCATGCTGGGCAGAGGTGCGGTTGCGCAACCCGATCTGGCGCTGCAAATCAAATTACGCGATCAGCATCAAATCCAGCACTGGGATAAGGTTTTACCGCTGCTCCAGCAATTAGTGTTGTTGATGCAGCAAAATCCAGAATTTAAGCATCAACAAATCAAAGGCCGGATCAAACAATGGTTTTCGTTTTTACACCGTATTTATCCCGAGGCCGATGCGCTGTACCTGCCACTGAAGCGAACGGAGCACCTGGATGAAGTCAAACAATTGCTCGGCATGGCTAGCACGACAATTCTGTCAGACAAGACCACGACACCTAACACGTAGATCACGACACGCGACTAAAAATGGATTAGTTATTCCATTCTTCGAACCTTGCCTAGTCCATTAGTAGACTGGCATCGCACCAAGCTATTGCGTATTATTTGCGCTATGCTTCGGGCAGCAGACAAACAGTAATTCCACTTTTTACTTGTTTTGCACAGGGAAGTTCATGCGACAACAGCACCTCCTCAACATCGGTATTCTTTTTCTTTTGTTTCCCGTTTCAAGCTGGGCAAAAGAAACTTTCGAACTGCACGTCAATCTTATAACCTTGGAAGATATCTCTTATAGCAAAACAAAAGCGTTCAGTCAGCGCGCCAACCTGTTTGAATCAGTCAATGTAAATCGCTTTGAATCCCTGCTATCCACCAACATCAACAACTACGACAAACTTGACGGGACACTAAAAATTCAGGGTGTTGAATACCAATTTCAATCTGACGCCAAACCCGGCAGCAATCCAGGCCCTGCGGTTCAATACAAACTGACACTCAAATCCGCCTGTCTGCCGCAAGACAAAGTTTTTATTACTGATCAAAGCCGCAATGATGGCTTGCAACAAATGATCGGCTGGCTGCAACAAGGCAGCCAAGGTTTAAAGCGAGCCTGCCTGAGTGAAAAATCCCCCGTTGATCCCGTCGCCGGCAATCCTCTCAGCTTGATGAGCACCATGCTTGAGTCCGATTTTGCCATCAGCAGCCAAAACAGTCCGCGCAATCCGATCCAGCGTAAAACCAGTTTTCGACTGGTTCCGGAAATGGGTCAGCACACCGCCAACGGGTTTCACTACGCCAGCTACACCGTGCCCGCCAGCGTAATCCTGCCCATGGCACAGCCACGCAATCACCTTGTGTTATCCATGCCGGTCACCCAAGTCGACAACAACGGTTCGATCACTACCAGCAGCTCCATCGGTGCCCATCTGCAACGCCGTATGCATGATAATTGGCAAATCACTTCGGGCGTGCGGGTAGGCTATGTCGACTCAGACAGCTACCAGGCTTCCGCCAGCATGTATTCGGCCAGCGTCAACAACACATTTTTTATTCTGCTCGACAACATCAATCTCAGCGTTCATCAATTACTGTCAGCACACCGCGCCAACAAAAATCCATTTTCTGACTACCAAACCGAATATCAACTGGAAAACCAGTCAATGAAAACGGCACTGCGTGCGGAAGGTTCGCTGAATTTGCACATTTTCGGCTCGCCTGGCAGTTGGGATGCCATCGTGGCAGACACACGCTTCTTCGGTGACAAACTGTACATGGAACACTATCAGGACCTTGCCTTGTCAATCGGCGCCCGTCGCCGGGTAGGCAGTGGTGACTGGCAGGCTGTGCGTGGTGGTCTGACCTATACTCAGGGACAGCACGGCTTTCAGGGATACAAAATCAATTTCGGATATTTCTTCTAGCCATGAAAATTCTGCTGCTTCCACTAATGCTGTTTCTGTCAGGCTGCGCCCTCATTGAAGGCGCGCCCATGCTCACCCATGTTGTTGTCAAAGAACTGGACGAACAAAAACTGCACGCGCAAGGTATCAGCCAGCAAGACATGGACTGGCTCAAGACTGGTCATCTGCAGGAAATCCGCGACCGCTACGAATCCCTGCCTTCACTGACCATCACCCAACAACGACTGCTTTGTGACATTTACGTCAAGCAGATGGACAATCAGGCGAGTGAATGCCTCGACAAACTGGAAGCCCAGGTTTTCCGCAGCCCACTGTTTAATCTTGCCGGTGCCCGCCAGTTACGTCAGGATCTGGTCGAAGGTCAGCTTGACGCCATGGACAAGCAACGCCTGCAACGTTACATCACCGCTCAGCCCATGGATGTCGCCACACTGCAGGAAGACTTGGTGCTGGACACTGATCTGCAGCAACTGCAAGTCAAACAAATCCTCTCCTACCTTGGCGAGCGCACCACCGATTTGCAAACGCTGCTGGGCAAACGCGCCCTGCTGCAACTGCAAGATGGTCACTACGTACAAGCGGCGGCACTTAGCCAGCAACTGAGCAGCTTTGGCGGCCGCTACATTCATGCGCTGGCGCAACTGCAATTGGGTCAACGCATCAAGGCGCTGGAAACTGCCCATTGGTTATCTGAGCACTACGAAACCGAACCGGTTTATCTCGGTGCGAATTTGTACCTGGCTGCCGGAGAATACCAACGCGCGCTGGATCTGGCGCAAAACAAGGCGCGACGTTTGGCCATCGATTACGGCTTACGCAATGACACCGACCTGTTTGGCGGGCAGGTGACGCCTGCAGATTTTCGCTTTGATTTGTTTGACGAATTTCGCTTTGGCCTGCTCGACTTTTATTCCTACGCGCCGCGCGCCAACGCCTATGTCGAATTCATCATCGCCAAAAGTGAATTCGAACTTGGCCGCCTGGATCAAGCCAAAACCAGTTATGACCTGATACTTTCCACACCGGGCATAGACAATTACCGCGACATTTATTGGCTATCACTGTTTGATCGCGGCCGCATTGCGCAGCGACAAAATAATCTCGCCGAAGCCGAACACTATTTTCGCCAGGCAATCGATGTTATTGAGGCTTATCGCAGCGCCGCGAACAGTGATATTACCCGATTGGGCATGATCAACCATCCGCAGCAGGTGTACGCCGAACTCGTAGAGCTGCTCATCGGTCAGGAGCGTGGCAGTGAGGCATTCACCTTCGTCGAGCGCGCCCGCAATCGCGAAGCCGTCGACTGGGCCAATGCGGTCGAGCAATTTGCCGATGAAGACATTGGGCCGCAAGATGCCATGCAGCGTTTCGTGCAAGCTGAAAAACAACTGCTGTCTGGCAGTCTGGTTGCCGATCCCGCCGCCCTCAGCCGCACCCGATCTGCACACCGCGTCGCCCGCGAAGAAATTCGCCAGTCTGATTTGCGCTACAAAAACCTGGTCACCATCGATCAACCTACTTTTGCCAGCATCAAACAGCGGGTAGGCAAGGATGAAACCATTGTTACTTATTACACCGTCAAGAACACGCTGTATGCTTTTGTCCTGAATCTGGAAGACAATGATTTGTTCATCTACCGGGTGAACCAACCGCTGCCTGATATTGTGAAAAACATTAATAAATTACGCCGCGATGTAGCCCGCGCCGGCAGTGATGATTACATCAACTCGGCTGCGTCACTTTACGACTCGCTGATTCGACCAATTCAGCCCAAGCTGAACAAAAAACGCATTACTTTCTCAGTCAACGGTGATTTGCTGTCACTGCCGTTTGCAACCTTGTTTGACGGTCAAAGTTTTCTGGTTCAGCGCTACCGTCTTAGCGTCATCCCCAACGTGAATGTCATCAACCAGATTTCGCGCGGTCTTCAGCCCGCAGGCAACATTTTGATTGTGGGCAATCCCGATCGCGGTCCGGAGTACGACTTGCCCTACGCGCAAATGGAAGCCAATCTTATTCGCGACAGCTGGACGCGCGGCCAATCCACTGTTCAATTGGGGCACGTCGCAACCGTGAACAATTTCCAGCAGGTGGTCGGCCGCTCGCCCTATGTTCACATAGCTGCGCACGCCGTCTTTGATTCACAACAACCGGTTAATTCGCGGATATTGTTTGCCCGCCCGCTCAATTCCGCCAGTGAAAAAGACTGGTTGAGTGCCGGACAGTTACTGTCCGATCAGCGCTTCGCACTCAAAGCCAATTTGGTAGTGCTCAGCGGCTGCGAAACGGCAGTTGCCAGCGATTCGGAGCAGCTTAATGGCCTGTCCGTCAGTTTTCTTTATGCCGGAGCCAACAGCGTCATCGGCAGCCTGTGGACAGTGGATGATCGCGCCACCTCATTTTTGATGGAACGCTTTTATAATCGCCTCGACAAAGGTTTTGTCGCTGACAGTGCCCTGCAAAATGCGCAGTTGGCCACCTTGGAACAATTCCCTCACCCCTACTACTGGGCCGCGTTTCAGTACACCGGCCATAACGCAGGAATTAATTAATGCGTCGTTGGTTTTTACTCGCACTTGCACTGCTATCTGGCAACGCTCAGGCTGAATTAACTTGTTCCGCCAGTTTTGTCGCGCAATATGTTGAACAGCTCAACGTTGATCCCATCAAGCGAGAAGAAGCGCGCCGAATCTTGCGCGATTGCGGCGACAGCGCTGCCAACAATTTGCTGATGCTATTGCAGTCCGACCAAACGCCCATTGACAGTCGGCAAACCGCCGTCAATTTGCTCAGTCAGCTAGCACCGCAAGATCAAATCACCTTGGTTTTTATCAATCGCCTGAAGCATGATCCCGACCTGACCGTGCGTCGTGATATTGCCCGCGCGCTGGCACTGCATATTCAGGCCAAGCCGCAGGTCACCGCCGCACTGATCGAAACTCTGGCAGATAAAAACGAACACCCACTGGTGCGCGGCGCGGCTGCGGATGCACTCAGCAAACTAAAAACCACCGACCACGCCGCCCTGCAGGCCATGCAACAAGTGCTGCTTGATGCCAATGCCGACATGGACGTTCGCGTTGATGCCCTGGCCGCACTGCGTTCTCTGGGTCATCTGGCAGTTGAAATTCTGCCGGTGTTGCTCACGGAATATCTCAACAGCCAAAGCAACCTGGAGAAAACTGTCGTTCAGGCAGCGCTGGTCGCCATCAGCAAGGATCTTGTTGTCAACGAGCGCATCGACACCCTGGCCGCCATTGACCAGGCATTGGGCCACCTTGAATCTGTCGACAAACAGCAAAAACAGAATCTGCCAGGCTATGACGAAATGGAGTTTTCGCTATGGCATGCGGAAAAATATCTGCGCACCCTGCGCTGGGAAAAACGGGTGCGCGATATTGAAAACATCAAAACCTGGGTTGGTGAAAATCAATGGGTCATTGCCGGACCACTGTATGTTGCCTGGCTGCTGCTCTGGTTGCTGATTTACCGCTTTTTCCCGCTGGTGGTGCTCAACTCGTCCAAATATTTCGACGGCATCAACCGCTTTTTGCCCAATACCTTGTCGGCCTTGCCGGTCAAGTTTTTTGTTTTCATTCCCATGCTGCAATACCGCCCACGTGTGTTGCAGGCCTGGGTCAAAACCCAATTGGACACTGCCCAGCAACGCTATCCACTGTTGCCGCTGGCTCGGGCACATGCAACCCATGTTGCAGTGCAATTCAAACTGGGTGACGAACTGCTCGACTCACCCATGAATCCGCTGCTGACGCAATTATTTCGCTCGCAGCATTCGCAAACCAATTTGCTCATCGTTGGTGAAGGCGGCAGTGGCAAAAGCAATCTGGCAGTCGAATTGGGCCGGCTGTGCCTGCAACCGCAAGGCTTAGGTGCGCAACCGATGCTGCCGGTGATTCTCGATCGCGACTTCAAGCCCGACGAAACTATTACCAGCCACGTTTCAACCCAGTTGCATCATTTGCTCGACCTGCCCGCCGACTGCCTGCCTGACGAAATGATCATCGCGCTGTTGAAATACAAACACATCGTGCTGCTGGTAGATCATTTATCCGAACTCAGTGACGCGACCCAGGAACACATTCAGCCTGGCCGGAAGGATTTTCTGCCACGCGCGCTGATCATGACCTCGCGGCGGGAAGAAAATTTCGACGACAGCATCGTTCATGTGCTCCACCCCACCCGCCTCAGCAGTCGCCTGCTGGCCGACTTTTGCGATCAATACCTGGAGGCACGCAACAAGCGCAAACTGTACTCAGACCGCGAATTTTTTGAACTGTGCAAATCCATCATTCAGCTCGCTGGTCAGGACGGCATTACGCCGTTGTTGGCCACGCTGTATCTGGACCAAATGGCCTATGCCCGCAGCCATGGTCGCGACGAGTCCGGCCCGCATTCCATCCCCGAACTGATGCTGCACTACCTGAACACCCTCAATCGCGGGGTTCCGGAAGACGAGCGCCTTCCCGATCGCAATGTCCACCGCTTTGCCGAGGCATTGGCCTGGCTATGTCTGCGCAACAATTTCCGCCCCATGCCCGTGCGCGAGGAAGAAATCAGCCACGCCACCCGTGGTGCCATCGGTGCACAACAGCTTAATTATCTGCAACACCGGCTGCACCTGATCGACAGTTACTCCGCCGCCCAGGATCAGGTCGCCTTTTGCACCAAAGCCTTGGCCGAGCACCTGGCGGCACGCCACGTGGTTCGCCTGCTGGGTAAATCCGAAGACAACTGGAAGCAGTTCATCCAGCGCTGCCGCCAGCAACTGCGCCGCGATGCCAGCGTCGGCAGCTTCATTCAGGCGGTCGGCCAGTGCGCCCAAACCTACGGTGCCGAACTGCAATTGCCGTCGTTTGTCGTCCCCAGCCTGTTGCTTCAGCCCAAGGCTCAGCCCGCCTGACCGGTCAGGCCAATTCGCGGTATAATCCGCCGATGAGTGACAAGTCCAACTTCAAACATCAGGGCAGCGACAACACCGCGCCCTACCCGGTCAGTCGCATGGCTCCCGCCGTGACCCTGACCGACATGGCGCGCGAAATCGAGCAGGCCGATCAGCAAATCCAGACCCACGCCAGTGCCAAGCTACGCATCATTGCCGATCAAATCCAGGCACTACAGGCCCAAGCCCAGCAGGTGCTGCAACAAGCCCGTAACGATCAGTGGCTGCACCGCGCCAAGTGCAATTTCAAACGCCTGCCTGGCCGCATTTATCATCTTTACCAAAAGCCCGAGGGCGACACCTATTTCTCCATGCTCGCCGCGCATGAATGGGGCGACGAGCCACCGCATACTTTCCTCGGTTCGTTTCGGCTTGAATACGACATGAGCTGGACGCCTGCCGAGCAACTGGCCCAGCGGGACGACGCCCGCACCATCATCGACAAACTGCTGGAGTAACCATGGCCAAGGATTCGATTTACTCGCAGCCATTACCCGAAGTCACCGCCTTTGCCTTTGACGACAAAGTCGCTGCGGTATTTTCCGACATGATTCGCCGCTCAGTGCCCGGCTACAGCACCGTCATCGCCATGACCGGCGTGCTGGCCGAACGCTACGCCACCCCGCACAGCCACATCTACGACCTGGGCTGCTCATTGGGTGCGGCCGTGTTGGCCATGCGCCACCGCATCCATGCGCCAGATTGCAAAATCATCGCGGTCGACAATTCCGAGGCCATGATTCAGCGCTGCCGCGAAAATCTGGCGGTGGAAGATTCCACCGTTGCGGTAGATATTTTGTGCGCCGACCTTCGCGATCTGAACATTGAAAATGCATCGGTGGTAGTGATGAATTTCACCTTGCAGTTCATCCCCAAGGACCAACGCGACGCCATCATCCGAAAAATCTATCAAGGGATGAAACCCGGCGGCGCGTTTATTCTGTCGGAAAAACTGCACTTTGACGACGCCGATGCCGACCGTCTGCTGATCGAATTACACCACGAGTTCAAACGCGCCAACGGCTACAGCGATCTGGAAATCAGCCAGAAACGCAGCGCCATCGAAAACGTGCTGGTTCCTGAAACTTTGCAAACACATTTGCAGCGTTTGAAAAACGCCGGCTTTGCGCAAAGCGAACTGTGGTTCCAGTGTTTTAATTTCGCCTCTGTTATCGCCATCAAACAATGATCAACTTCGACGATTTTTATCGCGACCTGCAGCGGTTTGATCTCGGCTCGCTACAGGCACCGCTACAACAACCACTGACAGACATTCTCAGCAAGAAAAACGGCAACTTGCCGCGCTGGCTGCCGGCGATTGAAACCATGCCCGCAGTCACGCCATCCACAGTTGAGCTGGGCGACACCATTAACATCGGCCAGCGTGATGATGTTACCGATCAACAACGCCAGCAGATTGAACAAAATCTGCGACTGCTCATGCCCTGGCGCAAAGGCCCCTTTTCCTTTTTCGACATTTTCATCGACACCGAATGGCGTTCGGATTGGAAATGGCAGCGGGTGTTACCGCATTTGTCATCACTGGAAGGCCGGCGTATTCTCGACATCGGCTGTGGCAGCGGTTATCACTTGTGGCGCATGTGGCAGCAACGTGCAGAATTCGTTGTTGGCATTGATCCGTCGCTGTTATTTTTGATGCAGTTTCGTGCCGCCAAACAGTTCATCGGCGATTGTCCCGTGCACTTGTTGCCGTTGGGCATTGAGCACTTGCCAACCGAGATGGCCTGCTTTGACACTGTATTTTCCATGGGCGTGTTTTATCATCGCCGCTCGCCCATCGATCACTTGCTGGAATTAAAAGCCTGCCTCAAACCCGGTGGCGAGCTGGTGCTGGAAACCCTGATTGTCGAGGGCGGACTAGGCCACACGCTGGTGCCCGAAGATCGTTACGCACAAATGCGCAATGTCTGGTTTATTCCCAGTTGCGCAACCCTGGAACTGTGGCTGCGGCGCTGCGGTTTTGAAAACATCGTACTTGCTGATCTCAACCAAACCACCGTGCATGAACAGCGACAAACCGACTGGATGCAGTTTGAATCCCTGCCGCAATTTCTGCAGCCTGACGATCACAACCTGACCATCGAAGGCTATCCTGCGCCCACGCGCGCGACCTTCATCGCACGCAAACCCTGAGGCCGCCGATGAAAATCTTGCTGATACTCTTGCTGTTGTTGCTCGCCGGTTGCAGCCACACCGGGCCGTACAAACTATATGACCAAGCACAACCCGGCAGCAGCGGTCATGTCACGCTCAAACTGCCGCACGCCATTGATCTGCTGCAACTTGATCAACAGAAACTCAAGCTGCCTTACAGTGCCGATGCTGTTCGCCAATATTTGCTCTTGCCTGGCAAGCATCAATTGACCGTGCGCTACCGCCAGCTGTGGCTGGATGGCCAGGCCAATCATGAAGTGGTGGATTCCAAACTCGTGACGTTTAGCATCGACGCCCATGCCGGTGACGAGCTGACACTGCAAACTGCGCTGCCGCAAACCTTGTCCGATGCCCGCACCTTTGCCAAACAAATCCGACTGCAGCTGGTGAATCAACAGCAGCAAGTCATTGATGGTGAATTACTGCCTGAGGCCAAACAACCCAGCAGCGCCATCGAAGTTTTGTTCAAGGACAACGGCAGCAGCTATGACCAATTGGTTACCTGGTGGAACGCCGCCAGTGACGACGAAAAAAACCAGTTCCGCCGCTACATCGAAACCCATCCCTGATGCAGTAGCGCTAACGAGTATTCACACCTTGGGGTAAAATGGCGACTCAATTTTGCTGCCGAGGATTCTCTCCCCATGTCTATCGATTCGTTGAATCAAAAATTCGCCATCAAAAACGTGCTCACGTTTCGCACGTCAGCAGAAGGCGCCATTATTGCCGACATTGACAACGCATTTTCCACGGCCAGCATCAGTCTGTCCGGCGGCCATGTGATGTCATGGAAACCCAAGGATCAGGCGCAACCTGTGGTCTGGCTGTCCGAGCAAGCCAAAGTCGCCCCCGGCAAATCCATTCGTGGCGGCGTGCCCATTTGCTGGCCCTGGTTTGGCGCTCACGCCAGCGAAGCCAGTTTTCCCGGCCACGGCCACGCCCGCACCACACCCTGGAGCATCACTGCCAGCAGCACACTGCCCGGTGGCGAAACCCGCGTTGAACTGCAAATGAACGTGGACGAAAAAAGCAAAACCTTCTGGCCACACAACACGCCGCTGAGCCTGAACGTCACCATCGGCAAGCGTTTGCAAATCAGCCTGACCACGCGTAACGACACCGCGCAGCCCGTCACCATCACCGAAGCGTTGCACACGTATTTTCAGATCAGCGACATCGACGGCGTCAGCGTCAGCGGTTTGGAAAACTGCGATTATTTCGACAAGGTGGAAGATTTTGCCAAGAAAAAACAGCAAGGTGAAATTCGTTTTGCCGGCGAAACAGATCGCGTCTACGTCAACACCAAAACCACCTGCGTTATTCACGATGCCGCGTTAAAGCGCCGCATTCACATCGGCAAATCTTCCAGCGCCTCCACCGTGGTGTGGACGCCCTGGACTGAAAAAGCCGAAAAAATGGGTGACATGGGAGCCAACCAGGGCTGGCGGAAAATGTTGTGCGTTGAAAGCGCCAACGCCATGGAAAATGCCGTGAGCATTGCCCCTGGCGCCAGTCACAGTTTGACCGTTGATTACTGGGTCGAAGCGATTTAAGCCAGACCATTCACCTGCCCGCATAGGCGGGCAGGTGACATCACATCGTTAGAAACCAACGCCAACCGCAATACCCAGCACGTGTGCAGATGTGCCGTCTACGCTGTCAAAGTTGTACACTGGGCCAAACGACATCTGCTTGTAGTGGAAATCGTAGCCAGCGCCCACGCGAGCAACCGTGTAGCTGCTACCATTCTTATCTTTGTGACCAACGGATATGTTGAACTTCGAATCTTTCCAGGGATGTACCACCACCCCGGCAAAGAATAAATCCATGTCATAATAATCGCCGGCGATACGCTCGGCCACCAGACCCAGACCAATGCGACGCTCCCACAAGTTGGTGCGATATTCGTACTCCAGACCCACGGTAGGGTCGGTGTAATCGCTAGTAATCGTCGCGCCACCAAATAATGCCGCGTGGTGATTACCCTCGCCCGCGTGCGCTGCCATCATTGGCAAGCCGGTCAACGCAGCAATCAACAAAAACTGGTTAGTACGTTTGTTCATGACCCCTCTCCGGTGTAGACAAAGCGAAATTTGCCTGAACAACGGTTCAGGCCGTGGCAGTCTAGGCACTCGCCTATATCATCGACAAATTGCTGATTTCTATACCAACCATAGATAATCATCTATCCATGTTGTCGAAAGCGGCTTTCTATATACGAAATGGTTATATAAATATTATTTATTTATGCACATATTGATATAACTTATGTCCCTCCCTACACTAGCCGACACACAAGCAACTCCAAACTATTCAGGAAGAGGGATACCGATGACTGCTGCGTTGGCCGAACAGAAAATCCAGACAACTAATGACATTGCGCAAAAAATAGCGATGCTTAACCAGCGCTATCT
>JAOUHV010000061.1 GCA_029884425.1 Gammaproteobacteria bacterium | reverse complement strand
ATCCAAATCACCAGGAAATTGCTGACATTTGCGTCATCCACACTACGCTACGCGAACGCACCGAAGCGCTGGTGAATGCAGCAAACGAAAAAGGTGGCAATGACAACATCACTGTCTTGCTTTGCCAACTGGGACAATAATCATCAGCCATAAAAAAACGCCCCGATAACGGGGCGTTTTTTCCAATCACGGTCAATTGCTTACTTTTTGACTTCCAACAGCTCGATTTCAAAAATCAGTGCTTCGTTCGGGCCAATCGCGCCACCCGCACCGTGTTCACCATAGGCTGAGTCTGCAGGAATATAAACCTTCCATTTATCGCCTACTTTCATCTTCGGCAAAATTTCCTGCCAGCCTTTGATCACGCCATTCACGGGGAATGTCGCAGGCTGACCTCGGTCGTATGAACTGTCAAACACAGTACCATCCACCGAGGTACCACGGTAATGTGCAATAACGCTATCTTTCTCCGTCGGTGATGCGCCCTTACCGGCGGTAATCACCTCGTACTGAACACCGCTCTCCAGGGTTTTCACACCCTTGCGTGTTTTATTCTGCGCAAGGAATTTTTGGCCTTTTTCCAGGTTTTTCATCGACAACTCGGTTGCGCGCTCCATTTGCTTGCGCTGCAACGCCTGCATCGCCTTACCCAGTTCCTCGTCGCTCATTTTGAGTTTGTTACCTTTGAGCACGTCCTCAATGGCCGCCGCGAGCGCCTTGGAATCAACGCCAATGCCACGTTCTTTCATATCCATACCGATTCTGACACCAACGGCGTAGCCGATCTGTGCATTCTCGTCTTTCAGGTTTACATCTGCCAAAGCTGCACCCATGGGCACTGCACCCAGACACATTACCGCTAGCAGTTTAGTAATTTTCATTGACCGGTCCTTACCTTGGTTAATTTTTCTATTTGTGCTGACCGAAATTTTGTCAGCGATCCGAACGATTACATCACGTTATTTATGCGTGCGGCAAGCGTTACCAATAACAAAAAATGGGCTGCAAATTATGTAGCCCATTTTTTGTTGAGATAAAACAAACCCCTATCTGGTGCCAAAAAAGGCTCCCTCAATTCCAAGATACTCTGCCAAGACATTTTCCAGTGCTTCACCGACGTGGTTCATATTGAGACCACTCGTGCGCCAACTGATTTCTGCGATATCGTCATGACCAAAGTAGCGATTGTCTTCTGCGATTTCCCTGGACACTGAGCTTGCGGCAATATTTACAATGGCTATATCCAATGGATACTTCTCCGCCCGATCGGGAAAATGATGGAACTCTGCCACTTCAATCAGACTTTCAGGCAATTGCCATTGACGCATTAACTCAGCGCCGACCTCGCCATGATCCAGCTCAAATATTTCCTGTTGAACCTCTTCAGGAACAACATTGCCACTTCTGGCCTTTTCAACCAACTCGGCCACCAGCGAATCAATCCGCATCGCCATAACCAGCTGACCAATATTGTGCAACAAGCCCGCAATAAACAGACGATCCCGATGCAATACCGGGGTACTGGCAAAACCTGCCAAATGCCGCGCCATCAAACCAGTCATCAAGCTGTGATACCAAAACTGCTCCATATCAAACGCGTCGGAGTGATAACGAGAAAAGGCGTTTATGATGCTGGTTGCCAACACCATGTCTCGCACTTCATTGGTTCCGACCACCATTAGTGCACGATTTATTGTTTCAACTCGTGATGGAAAGCCATAAAACGGGCTGTTTGCAATTTTCAGCAACTGCGCGCATAAACTGGGATCTTGACTGATGAGTTCCGCAATGCTGACTGCGGAAACAAAAGGATCTTCCACTAATTCGTTAATCTTAAAACAAATATCTGGCAGCGCCACTAACTCTCCCACGGTAGCGACAATGTCTTTCGCGGTGGTGGTCATACGGTCAGACTCCCTTGGAATTGATCTACGTTGTTTCGGTCTATACCCCAATATCGCCCCATACTCATCTTTCTTTATCCACAAATCGTACCCCTTATTATCGGTTTTCAGGATTACCGCTTTTTTACCCAAAATCCGTGAAGCAGCTCCGAGTTCTGATTCTTTTTCATACAACCATAGCCATTTACGGCCGATAAACCAACCGTAATGCTACATTTTTACAGGTGAAACCATGGACATTAATGCCTTCAGCAGCGGTATCAATGGCATCCACAAAGGCATGCAGAGCTTTACGCGGAATGCCGAGAAAATCGCCTCTGCAACCACGCCCACCGAAACTCGGGACGCGGCCGGCAGTCTGGAAAAACCCTTGGTTGGTATGATCAGCGATGAACAACAAGTCGCTGCATCGGCAAAAGTCGTCAAAGCCGCCGATGAAATGCTCGGCACCCTGTTTGACGACATGGCGTAAGCATGATCAGCGGCGTATCTGCCTCTTCGGCCTACTACGCATACCCCACTCAAGCGCTTGGCAGTGCCGAGGCGCAGGGTACTCATGCAACTGAACCACCATCGCCCGGCACCGACGCGGGCAACAACCCGACCACTGACAAACAAACTCAACAGGCCGACGACAAAACCAGCAAAAAATCCACGCCGAAATCGGCAAACGGTGAACAACTCAGCGAAGAACAATGGCGTGAAGTTGAAAAATTAAAACAGCGCGATCGCGAAGTTCGCGCCCATGAAGCGGCTCATCTTGCGGCAGCCGGACCGTATGCTCGCGGTGGAATGTCGTTCAGCTATCAAACCGGTCCCGATGGCATGCGCTACGCGGTCGGTGGTGAAGTCGGCATTGACACCTCACCCATCAAGGGCGATCCACGCGCCACATTGCAAAAAGCCAACACCTTGCGCGCTGCGGCAATGGCGCCAGCAGAGCCTTCGTCGCAGGACCACGCCGTCGCCGCGCAAGCCACACAAATGGCCGCACAAGCACGACAGGAAATAATTCAGGAACAATCACAAAAATTACGCGGCAATGACAGCGAACATCGCAGCGACAGTAATGCTGACAAAGGCACAGAAAAAAACCATACGGACAACACTGCCGAGAACACTCGCCAGGCCCAGCACGCCAGTAACCAATACCACCAAGTGGAAAATGGTGACCGAAAAAAAACTGACGCCGTCAACCTCGACCTAAGGATCTAAGCGCTATTTGCAACCGCTGCCACTGATCCTCGTCCGCCGGCAATCCAAAACGCACACTGGGCTGCTGCCTGAACAGTCTCACCCAAACGCCCTGTTGCGCCAATTGCTGTTGCAACGACTCTGCATCCGCACGCTCACACCACTGAAACAGCGCGCAACCACCGCTGACTGACAGACCTGATTCGTCCAACAACTGCGCCAAACGGTATACCTGTTTGGGTAATTCGCGTCGCGTCTGTCGCTGCCAGGCGTCGTCCATCAGTGCCATGCGTCCCACATAACGCGCAACATGATTCACTTCCCAGGGATTAGCGAGCTCATCCAGCTCGGCCAGCAACGCCCGCCACGCAAACACGAACCCAAGCCGCACTCCCGCCAGTCCAAAAAACTTGCCCAATGAACGCAGCACAATCAATCCTGGCTCACCGACAAACGGCAACATGCTCTGCTCTGGCGTGGCATCGATAAAGGCCTCATCGACAATCAGCCAGCCACCGCGCTTAGCCAACTGCTGGGAAAAATCGCGCAACTGGGACACGCTCCAGTAAGTGCCCGTGGGATTATTCGGATTGACCAGCAACAACACGTCCAGCGTTTGAAGCTGCTCCGCCACCGTCTCGGCCTGTAGCAACACCACCTCGTGACCGGCGCGCTGCCAAGCTGCGGCGTGTTCGTTGTAGCTCAGCGCCAACAGCCCCACCCGTGAGCGGTCCCGCAACTGCGGCAAGCGCGTAATCGCCGCCTGGCTACCGGCCACCGGCAACAACAAATCACAGCCGTAATAGTCGCGTGCGGCCTGCTCCAGGCCGTCATTGATCTCCGGCAGACGCTGCCACACTCGGGACGGCACTTCGGGCACCGGCCAACCATTGGGATTCACGCCCGTGGACAAATCCAGCCACTGGTTCAGAGGAATGGAAGAATTTTTCGCCGCCTGGCGCAGATTACCGCCGTGTTCCAGCACGCTTGCCTCGTTTGACAGTCAGAAATGCAATGCGTACATTCTGCCACACCACGACCAGCCACAGGCGATGACATGCCCCGTTTGACCAAGATTTATACCCGCACCGGCGACAACGGAACTACCGGTCTGGGCGATGGCAGCCGCATTGCCAAAGATGATGCGCGCATTGAAGCGATGGGCGACATCGATGAACTCAATTCGTGTTTGGGCTGGCTGCTGTGTGCGGAATTACCCGCCATGCTACGCACAACCCTGCTGGACGTGCAGCACGTGCTGTTTGATCTGGGGGGCGAATTGTCCATGCCGGGCGTTAAACGGGTGCCCGAGAGTTACGTTCAACAACTGGAACAGCAGTTGGATGAGATGAATACGCAACTGCCCGCGCTGAAAGAGTTCATTCTGCCTGGCGGTAGTGAAGCAGCTGCACGCTGCCATCTGGCCCGCACTGTTTGCCGTCGGGCCGAGCGTCGCGTCCACACCCTCGCCGGACAGGACGACATCAATCCGGTCTGCCTGCAGTACCTCAATCGGCTGTCGGATCTGCTGTTTGTCGCCGCCCGTTTTATCAATCAGCAGGCCGGTCAGCCTGACGTGCTCTGGCAACCAGGCAAGCTACAACAAGGTCAGTAGCAGCCCCACCAACACCAGCCCAACCAGCCACACCAGCAACGCCCGTTGCACCAGGGTCAGCGCCCGGCCTATATCCTCGGCGGCGGGCAACGCACCCTCGCCCAGCACGGGTTTGTGTTTGATCTTGCCGTGGTACTTGGCATCCCCGCCAACACGAATCCCCAGCGCGCCCGCGCCTGCGGCCATCACCAGACCGGCATTGGGACTTTCGCTCTTGCCTTGCTGCGCTCTGGCCGCTGCCACCGCCTGCTGCCAGTTGCCAACCAGCGAATAGCTGATCGCCGTCAGTCGTGCCGGTACAAAATTCAGCACATCATCCAGCCGTGCCGCCGCCCAGCCAAAATGCAAAAATCGCTGGTTCTTGTAACCCCACATGGCATCCAGGGTATTGGCCAGACGATAGACAATCACCCCCGGCAATCCTGCCACCGCAAACCAGAACAGCGCGCCGAACAGCGCATCGTTGCCATTTTCCAGCGCCGACTCAATCGCCGCCTTGGTGACATCAGCCTCGGTCATCTCATCGGTCTGGCGGCTGACAATCCGCCCCACACTGGCACGTCCAGCATCCAGTCCCTGCCCCAGCAATGCATCGCGCACCGCCAGCACGTGTTCGCGCAGGCTCTGATAGCCAATGCACAGATACAACCCCAGTACGCTAAACACCCAGCCCAGTTTCGGCAGCGCCGCCAGCCATGCGGCCAACAGGGCAAACGGCAGCAGCAACAGGCTCACCGCCAGCACTCCCTGCCAGCGACCTGCTCCTGCGCCGTTCAGGCGTGACTCCAGCCCTGCCGCCAGCCGGCCAAATCCCACCAGAGGATGCCAGCGGCGCGGCTCGCCCCACCACCAATCCAGCATCACCGCCAGTACGCACAGCCAGGCGACCAGCAACGCACTCATCGAATCTGGATTCCGCCCATGCCGGCAGCCGGGCCACCGCCCTGGTTCTGCATAAAATCCGCGACCTGATAAAACGCCGCTTCCAGCTCTGCCGCCAGGGTCTTGTCATCCACGACCTCGGCCAGCGCCTGACGCATGCACATCATCCACTGATCCCGCGCTGAAGCATCCACCGCAAAAGGCATATGCCGCGCCCGCAAACGCGGATGACCGTATTTTTCGATGAACAACTGCGGTCCACCCATCCAGCCGGACAAAAACTCAAACAGCTTCTGCCGCGAACTCGCCAAATCCTGCGGATGCATTTTGCGTATGCCATACGCTTCGGGCAGCGTATCCATCAGGTCATAAAACCGCGTCACCAGCGCAAGGACTTTGTCCTCACCGCCAATGCGTTCGTAGTGCGTGGCCTGCATCGTTTTCCACCTCATAAAAATAACCGCTTCTTCATAGCAGAAAAGCCACGAAAAGGCCAAAACTGTCGCTCCGCACCCTCGGTTTTTCTGCGAGAATAACGCCCCATGAATACACACGCATTGATGATCCAAGGCACCATGTCCGGTGCCGGCAAAAGCACCCTGGTCGCCGGCCTGTGCCGCATACTCACCCGTCATGGTGTGCGCGTGGCGCCATTCAAGCCACAGAACATGGCGCTCAACAGTGCTGTCACCGTCGATGGCGGAGAAATCGGTCGTGCCCAGGCGCTGCAGGCGCTGGCCTGTGGATTGGAGCCACACACTGACATGAACCCGGTGCTGCTCAAGCCCAACTCCGACACCGGCTCACAAATCATCATCAACGGCCACGCGATCGGCAACATGGATGCGCGCGAATATCACGCCTTCAAGCCACAACTGCTGGACAAGGTCGTCGATGCCTTTAACCGGCTACAACGTCGCCACGATTTTGTGCTGATCGAAGGTGCCGGCAGCCCGGCGGAAATCAATCTGCGCGAACATGACATCGCCAACATGGGCTTTGCCGAGGCCATCGACTGCCCGGTCACACTGGTCGGTGACATCGACCGGGGTGGCGTATTCGCCCAATTGGCGGGCACCCTGGCGCTGCTGTCGCCCAGCGAACAAGCCCGCATCAACGGCATGATCATCAACCTGTTCCGTGGCGATGTATCACTGCTGACGCCCGGCATAGACTGGTTGCAGCAACACACCGGCAAACCGGTGTTTGGCACCGTGCCGCTGCTCAAAGGCCTGCATCTGGACGCCGAAGACGCTGTGCAAATCAGCCAGCAGTCCAAAACCGGCGCGGTGTTGCGCGTAGTGGTACCGCGCCTGCCGCGTATCAGCAATCACACCGACCTGGATGCGCTGCAACTGCATCCCCAGGTTGAGCTCGTCTTCGTCCAGGAAAATCAACCCATTCCCAGCGCCGATCTGGTGATTCTGCCCGGCAGCAAATCGGTGGCCTCGGATCTGGCCTGGCTGCGCACCCAGGGCTGGGAACCGTACCTGCAGCGCCATTTGCGTTACGGCGGCAAAGTCATTGGCATTTGCGGTGGCTTCCAGATGCTGGGTCGCACCCTGAGCGACCCCCAGGCGCTGGAAAGTCCTGACGCCAACGTCACCGCGCTGGGCTACCTGGACATGCACACGGTGTTGATGCCCGAAAAACAACTGCGCCGCGTCCGTGGCCAACTCAGTTTTGCCTCAGCCCCGGTCGAAGGCTACGAAATTCATCTGGGACAAAGCCACGGACCAGCACTCGCCTCTCCCGCCGTCATGCTTGATGGTCGAACCGACGGTGCGCTATCTGCCGACAACCAGATTCTCGGCAGCTATGTGCATGGCCTGTTTGATCACCCCAAAGCCAACCACGCTCTGTTAAACTGGGCCGGCCTTTCAACCGAGCAAACGCTGGATTTCACCGCCCAACGATTACAACAACTGGACAGACTGGCCGATTGCCTGGAAAACAGCGTAAAAATTAACCAAATTTTTCCCTGGCTGTGAAGAAATTGTCGTCGATGGCCGCCAACGGCATGAAATTTGTGATAATTTCAGCAAATGATAAACTCTTGATAACTAAAATTTGCCAGGACACAGGTCCACGGAAACTATGAGCATTTACGCGACTGAAAAACTGGTCACTGAAGCACGCCGACTGGCCGCGGAATACCGCCGTGCCACAGGTCAGCCCTTGGGCATCAGTGGCGAAATTGCAGAGTTTGATGCAGCCAAATTACTCAGCCTGAACATCATCAATCCCAAGCCTGGCGGCTACGACGCGGTCGGCACCATTGGCCACCGCAAAGACAAACGCATCCAGATCAAAGGCCGTGTGGTTTTTGAAGATTCCAAAGGTCGCGCCCGCATCGGCCAGATGAAAACCGACATGGACTGGGACAGCATCGTGCTGGTGGTCATGGACGATGATTACCAGGCCATCGAGATTTTCGAGTGCGACCGGGAAGTCGTGGAAAACGCCCTGGACGAAGTACCACCCAACAAACGCGGCGCCATGTCTGTCGCCAAATTCAAAAAAATTTCCACCCTGGTCTGGACCAAAGCGGACGGCCTGCTGGAAAAAGACGAAGAGCTCGCCACTTACCTGGCAAGTTTATAGCGGCGCATGTTTTCCAGCGCCGCTGACGTTCTTGGCCCTGACGGCCCGTTCAAAGAACATTTTCCCGGATTTACTTCCCGCCCTCAGCAGCAGGAATTGGCCAGCGCCATCGAAACCGCGCTGCAAAAACACACTACGCTGGTGGCCGAGGCCGGCACCGGCACAGGCAAAACACTTTCCTATTTGGTGCCTGTACTGCTGTCAGGAAAAAAAGTTCTGATCTCCACCGGCACCAAAAATCTGCAAGACCAACTGTTCCTCAAAGATCTGCCCGCAGTGATCGAGACGCTAGACGTCCCGGTGCGCATCGCCCTGCTGAAAGGTCGCGCCAATTATCTTTGCCCACAGCGACTGGAACGCAAAAATCTCGAAGGCCGTTTTCACAGCCGCGAGCAGGTGCAGATTTTCAACACCATCAAAAACTGGTCCTATCAGACCCAGACAGGTGATCTGGCTGAACTGGCTGACATCCCCGAAGACTCGCCGGTCTGGCCCATGGTCACCTCCACCACCGACAATTGTCTGGGCGGTGACTGTCCGCAATACGACAAATGCCACGTGGTCGAAGCCCGCCGTCAGGCGCAGGCCGCTGACATTGTGGTGGTCAATCATCACCTGTTTTTTGCTGACATTGCCCTGCGCGACGAAGGCGTCGGCGAGCTGCTGCCCGCCGCCGATGCGGTGGTGTTTGATGAAGCCCATCAACTGCCCGAAGTCGCCACCCATTTTTACGGCGTCAACATCACCCTGCGGCAAATCAACGAATTGTGCACCGATGCGATCGCCGCCGCTGAAGACGAAGCGAAAGATCAACTGACCGACTTGCGACCACTGGCCGATGAAACCAGTCTTGCCGGCACCCAGTTGCACGCCAGCATGTTGCATATTCCTGCTCGCGGTGTACTGCCGTTTTTGCTGCAACAAGGCAACGTGCCAGAGCTGCTGAACAAACTCGACCAATCACTCACCAGACTGCATGCCCAACTGGAAATCATGGCGGTCCGTGGCAAAGAGCTGGAGAACTGCTTCGGCCGCGTAATTGAATTGATGGAACGACTGCATCTGGTCAAACATCCGCAAAACGAGTTCGTCCACTGGTACGATGTCACCAAGCGCAATTTTGCGCTGCACATGTCACCGATCAGCATTGCTGACAATTTTCGCGAACAACTGAAAAGCTACGCCAAAGCCTGGATTTTTACCTCGGCCACGCTCAGCGTCGATGGCGATTTTTCGTTTTTCACGTCGCGGCTGGGACTGGACGAGGTGCAAACCTGCCGCTGGCCCAGCCCGTTCAACTATCAGGACCACGGCCTGCTGTACGTGCCACCGATGCTGCCACCACCCAATGCACCGGATTTTGTCGAACGCATGCTCGACAAAGTACTGCCTGTGCTCAATGCCAGTGCTGGCCGCGCCTTCTTGCTGTTCACCAGCCACCGGGCGCTGCGACTTGCCGAAGAAATTCTGCGCAAGCGCACCGACTTCACCCTGCTGGTGCAAGGCAACATGGGCAAGCGCAAGCTGCTGGAAGAATTCCGCCGCCAACCGCGTGCGGTGCTGTTGGGCAGTGCCAGCTTCTGGGAAGGCGTGGATGTCAAAGGCGACGACCTGAGCGTGGTGGTCATCGACAAATTACCGTTTGCCACTCCCGGTGATCCGCTGATGGCCGCGCGACTGGACCACCTGCGCAAACAGGGCGGTAATCCTTTCAACGACTATCAGGTGCCGCAGGCGGTGATTGCGCTGGAACAAGGCGTGGGCCGGCTGATCCGCGATGAAAATGATTATGGTGTCGTCGTCATCTGCGACACGCGCATCGTCGACAAAAACTATGGTAAAACCTTCCTGCGCAGCCTGCCGCCCATGCCTCTGACCCGCGACGAGGCGGTCGTGACTGCATTTTTGACCGAAGAGGTACCGCAGTGAATATTTTGTGTTTGGAAACCGCCACCGAAGGCTGTTCAGCAGCGCTGCTCAGTCATGGCGAGCTCCGCTACCGCGAAAGCGAACAACCCCAGGGCCATACCGAACTGATCCTGCCCATGACCGAAAGCCTGCTGGCCGAAGCCGGTCTGAGCATGAACCAGCTCGACGCCATCGCCTTTGATCGCGGCCCCGGCTCGTTCACCGGCATTCGCATCGGTACCGGCGTCGCCCAAGGGCTGGCTTTTGCTGCCGACCTGCCGGTCATACCGGTTTCTTCACTGGCGATCCTGGCGCAGGCAGTCTTTGACCTGCATCCCGACATACAGACCGCGCTGTGCGCCATCGATGCGCGGATGAACGAAGTGTACTGGGGCGTGTACCGCCGTGGCCCTGACCAACTGCCACAACTGCAGGGCGAAGAAATCGTCTGCCCGGCCAGCCATACCCCGCGACAAAACGATTACCAGCACAGCTTTGCCATCGGCACCGGCTGGGGAGCCTATCCAGACCTGGCCAGCCACCATCGTATCCAGGTTGATGCGACACTGGCCCGCGCCCTGCCCCTGGCACGCCACATGGCCACCCTGGCCCTGCCTGCGCTACAACGCGGTGACACCGTCGCTGCCGAGCACGCCATCCCGGTCTATTTGCGCGACGAGGTCGCCAAGAAAAAAAGCGAACAATGAAACCACTCGTCACCCTGCTGCTGTCCCTGCTCCTGCTCGCCTGCGCATCAGCGCCACCGCGCAGCCACAGCGATGCCCAGCTGCAGCAACTGCTGGCCAGTGATCACGGCCAGCAACAACCGTTGAATCTGCAAAATGCGCAACTAGCCGGCATCGATTGGTCAGGCCGCACCCTGAGCTTTGTCGACCTGGCACAGAGCAATCTACGCGGCGCCAATCTGGCCGGCGCGACGCTGCAAAACGTCAACCTGCACAACGCCGATCTGCGGCACGCCAATCTGCGCGGCACGCGCTTTGTGCAAGTGGATTTGAGCGCCGCCAATCTCAGCGAAAGCCAGCTCGCCCAAGCCAGCTTCGTCAATTGCAAACTCAAGCACAGCAATTTTTCCGAAGCCCAAGCCCCCGGCAGTGAGTTCAGCGATAACCAGGGCAATAACGCCAATTTTTCCGAAGCCAACCTGCAGTCCGCCCAGCTGAACAACAACCGTTTCGAGCACAGCCTGTGGATGTACGCCAACTTGACCGGCATCCACATCAGCAACACAGATTTGCGCTACGCCCAAATGCTCAGCGTGCGGCTGGACAACGCCCAGATCAATCGCACTGACCTGTACAACGCCAAACTCGACTATAGCCATCTGGACAACGCCAGCATTGTCGACAGCCACCTGCGCGCAGCGGATTTGAGCTACTGCAGCGCCGAGCACAGTAAATTTGACGGCACCATCATGATCGGCGCACGCATGAACAGTTGCAAACTGGCCCACAGCAGCTACGTGGCCAGCGACGCCCGCGAAGTTGCCTTCGTCGACGTAGATCTGCGCAACGCCAATTTTTCCCAGGCCCGCCTGGAGCAAGCCCGGTTTGACTGGTCCAAGCTGTACGATGCCCGCTTCGAACAGGCCGACCTGCTCAAAGCCAGCTTCACCCGCAGCGATGCCCGTCGCGCCAACTTCAATGACGCCTCGTTGCGCTGGACCACGCTGACACTCAGCAACCTGGCTGGCGCGAGTTTCAACAATGCCGACATGGAAAAAACCGACCTGCAAGGTGCCGATGTGGCGGCCAGCAATTTCACTGGCGCACGCAACATGGATCGCCTGTTCGGCTGGGAAAAGGCCAGACACACCGATCAGGCCCAGCGCTGATTCCGCTAGCCACGGCTTGAAACTTGCACCAGCCAGTTGTTTGACTGAAAGTTAACACGGCACCCATGTCCATCGGCGGAATACACGGAAACGGCGGTATATACGGCCAGCGCCCCCCACAGCGCCCAGGCTCGTCATCGTCTGCGCCACGCCCGGACGATGCCACCGAACACAGCAATGCCCCGCCCAACCAGCACGGCTCGTCCGCGCAACGCCGTGGCGTCGCCCAATACACCCAACACCTGCCCGACCCGGAGCAGTACAAAAAATTCAAGGAAAAAGCCGAACGCAGTGACGACAGCTTTGACCGCTACCTGGGCATTTCTCTGGGTGCCAGCCGCGCAATCAACACCTATCACCAAATGGAAACACAGCAACGCCGCGAAGAAATCACCCAGATGCTGGGGTTGGATGTGTATGTCTGACAAGCGAGCAACGACATCCGGGAAACACCTTCCCGAATGTCGTTGTCACATAATTTAGAATCGCAGATTTGCCAGTAACCGCACTGAGCGCGATTCGATAGGATGGAAATGCTTATCCGCAGCAGCGCTGGCCGAGGGTGACATCTTGGATTCGTAGTAGTAATCAATTGCCGAGGCTTGCGTATCCAGCAAATTGAACACTTCTGCTGTCACATCAAAGGTTTTGCTCACGTGATAGCCCAATTGAGCACTCAAAAGGGTTGTACTTTGAGAACGCTGGCTGTTGTCCTCCACCAATGCGCGAGGTCCAAAATAACGCAGGTTCGCGCCGCCATACCACGGTCCGAGGCGATCCACCGTCACACCCAACGAACCCACACCTTCAACCGCGCCAGGAATGCGATTGCCGGCAGGATCATTGTCCGTGAAACGTGCGAAAGCATATGCCAAATCCGCATCAATGGTTAACCACGATGTAGGCGCGTAATAGTTGGCAAACTCAGCACCCACACGACGACTTGGGCGACCTGCTTCAGTGGTGCCTGCATCGCCGACGAACAGCAACTCAGAATCCATCGTCAAGGTGTACACATTCAACGTGCTCTGCAGTTTTGGAATAATTCCGCTGCGCACTCCGGCTTCATAGCCCCAGGATTGAACCAACGGAGTGACTTTTTCTGCGGCAGCAGATGTGACAGGATCAACGGTGATGGTGGTACCACGCGCATCATTGCTGTGGAAACCGCCACCGGCATTCAGGTAAAACTCTGTCTTTGCCCAAGGACCAAAAATCATTGCCATTTTTGGATTAACCAAAAAATCATCGGTCTTTCCTGAGTTCAGCGGATTATTGCTGGCTACGTCAAACTGATACACATCACCACGCACGCCCAACACGGTGCGGAATTTTTCCAACCAGTGGGTGCTGTTTTGCACATAGGCACCCAACGAGGTTTCGGTAATTTCATCACTGCGTACTGTCGACAGACGCGAACGGGTTTTGGTTTTGTGCAAACCGTTTTCGATCCAGTCATTTTGCAGTTGCAATCCAACAGTATTTTCCGTTGACTTGCTGCCTATGTTGCCAAACCAGGTGTAACGCCAGTTCGCCGCTACCGTGTAACGACTGTCGCGTTGATTGAATTGATCGCCATTCACCGGATCATCGAGAAAGTAGGTAAAATTCGAGTAGAGATCCAGGGATTGCTTGATCACATATGCATTCCACTCTGTGGCGCCATTATCATCCAGTTTTTGCCGATTGACTGAAACACTCATGCGCTGCGCGTCACCACCATCACTGGTATCAATCGCATCCCAGCGGGACAACAAACCAGCATCGACTGCACTTTTTGGAATTTGATCAGTCGCATTCCATTTTCCAGAGTACGCCATGAACGCCACGCTTAATTTATCGGCCTCCGCGCCACGAGAAAATCGCAGCACACCGTTGTACTTATTGTAATCATCGGGATTGGTGAATGGGCCATCGTTATGCTGATACTCGAAGGCATAAAGTAATTTTCCGTTAGCAACAGATGGCGAGTCTGCAAACAAGGCACGTCGATATCCATTTTGACCAGCGCTGATTCCTACCATCGCTTGCGGAAAACTGTCCACATAACTGACGGCCACCGCGCCTGCTGAAGAAAAATCACCTTCGTCTGCATAGTACGGCCCTTTTTTGTACTGCAGATTGCTGGCGAGTTCAGGAATAATAAAATTCAAATCGGTCCAGCCCTGACCATGCGCATGGGTGCGCTCATTGACCAGCATCCCATCCACCGTGGTACGCAAATCGGTGCCGTGATCAAGATTAAAGCCACGCAGGTAATATTGTCCGGCTTTGCCCTCGCCACTGTGCTGGGTGACAATCAATCCCGGCGTGGTTTCCAGCAACTCTCCCGGACGATACGTTGTACGCGCATCCAATTGTTCTTTGGTCACGGTTCCTTCGTTGGCTGAATTGGCTGTGCCCACCAAATCTTCAAAACTGGATTCCACATTTACAGCTTCCAGCGTGGGAATTCCTGCCGCCTGCGCAGCCCCACCATTAATAACTGCCACAATCGCCAAGCCAACACTGCTTGTAAAATATGAATTTCGCCTCATACTCATTCCCTGCTCTGGTTGAGTCAGTCACGCCAAGTGACCAACATTTCTGGTTGTTCACTTAACCTTGTTTGGTTACAAAAATAATTTTGCTAATGCCTGCGTTTTGCAGCACAGCCATCACTTGAGCCACTTTTTTGTAGGCAATTTCACCATCAGCCCGCAATTCAACAGGCGCGTCTGGACGAGATTGTTTGAGCTCATTCATTTTCGTCAGCAGTTGCGATTCATCAACCACCTGATCGTCCAAATAGATTTTCCCGCTCGCGGTAATACTCAAAATAATGGTTTTGAGCACCTGCACTGATTCAGTTTTTGCGTCCGGCAGATTTACCTTGATCTGACTGGTCAACAGCGGTGCAGTAACAATAAACAGCACCAGCAACACCAGCATAACGTCGACCAATGGCGTGACGTTAATTTCGTGCATGGGCTGCTGCGAACCACCCTGATTGAGTTGCCCGAAAGCCATTAGTGCGATCCTCCATGCGAATCATCATGGTCGTGGCGATGTTCATGATGTGGATGATGTACTTCTGTGTGATGGTGGTGATGATTGTCCGATGAATGATGTCCGGCCAGGTGCATTGCTTCTTCGGAGGCCAGATGCATTAACGAGTCGTAAGCAAAACTGTCCAGCGACGTGGTGAATACGCGCAGGTGACGCAAAAAGCTGTTGTAGGCAACCACCGCCGGAATCGCGCAGGCAATACCGGCAGCAGTGGCAATAAGTGCCTCACCGATAGGACCTGCCACCACATTCAAGTCAGTCGTCCCGGCAGCAGTAATGCTTTGCAAGGTCGTCATCATTCCCACCACTGTACCGAACAAACCAATAAATGGCGCAGTGTTACCTATGGTGGCAAGAATGC
>JAOUHV010000060.1 GCA_029884425.1 Gammaproteobacteria bacterium | reverse complement strand
CGATCTGTATTGCAACGCATCGCCAGGATTGACCTGGGTTTTATCCTGTTCACGGATGACGTACAGACCCGTATTAAACGGTTCAATGGGATTGAAGTGACTTACCGCCGGTTCAGTCTGAGAGGCGAATGTTTTGTTTGAAATGCTTTGTTCTGGTGTAGTTTCTGGACTCAGTCCAGAAGCTTGTAAACTTGAGGCAATCAGGGTTAACGCCAACGCCATGGTCGTGAAAGTCCATCGAATCCATCGCGCAAACTTGTTCATCGTGATTGCAGCACGTTAATTCAGCGTGATTTTGAATGTTGTAGCGCTGCGCATCTCCGGTGGGACGGATGTGATGGTCCAGCAAATGTTGTCTTGCGCCAATCCTGGGACATGGGTGGTTTGTCCAGGGATGGGGGTGACAAATTTGGCATGGTGTACCCTCTGAAAACAAACGGGGTTCATTTTTATTTCTGTTAATTCATTGATATTTAATGTCTTTTTGTAGGCGTCATAGGGGTGATCATTGGACGTACGCAGTGCAGCGGACATCAATGCGTTTTGATTTTCGGCTTTGGTGTTGTAGTTAGACATAGCATTCATCTGCCTAGGGATTGGTTCCTATGGGTATCAGTGGGGATATCGGATGATTTTTCGGGGAAATGTAGAAGATTGATGTCCGGGAGTGTGATGTAGATCACAGATGTATTTGAGCCCCCCCTAAAAACGAGGTTTGGGATTATCTATTACGCCAGGGGGAAGCAAGGGTGGTGAAACCGGCTAATCAAATGATGCCAGTCAAATTACTTTCTGGAAGGGCAAGCCAAGTCTTGCTTGGGGAGAATTTGTTGGCTGAATAAGGGCCTGCTACGACTAGGACAGTCAGCGCAGGCCACAGGGTGATTATTCGGCAGTGGTGCTGTTGTCGTCAGCGTTATCCTTGCTGGTTTGTTCGGTTGTGGTTGCAGACTGAGCATTGTCTGTTGTTGCAGCGTCGTCGGTGGTGTTAGCGGTGTCGGTTTCACTGGTGGCTGGGGCGGTTGTGGCTGGGGCTGTTGCTGCAGCAGCAGTCTCGGTCTCTGAAGCAAGCAGAGGGGTGCTTACCAGCGTCAAAACTAAGGCGGTGAGCAGATAAAAGCGTGTTCTCATTGTTATATTCTCCTAGTAAATTTAGCAACTATCGATGTGCTGGCACCAGGACGTTGGCGAGTGACTGCGTAGCTTTGGCATGGCCCCGCCTGGGCAGGCTCGTTGAGATTAAACTTGAATCGGTTATTTTGCAATTGTCTCTGAAAGCAGACGCTTTTTTGTGTTTTGATCCGGTTCGACTGTTTTCATGCAAATGTTTTTGCAGTATTTTCTGTAGAAGGTAGGTAATTTGATGGCTGATGGGGGAGTACTGATTTTGCTGACAACAATAGCGAAGAAATGGTTGCTGGCTGCGGGCATCCTTTTTTTTACTTGCATTTCTTCTGTTCAGGCCATGGAAATCGAAGACTTAATCCGCCATATGGACAAGTTGTGGCGCGGTGAAACATCTCATGCGCTGATGTCAATGCAGGTGACGACCAAAAACTATCAGCGAACCATGGTGATGGAGACATGGTCCCGAGGGATGGATCATTCGTTGGTGGTCATTAAAGACCCGATCAAAGATCGCGGCGTGGCGACGCTCAAAGTCAAAGAGAATATTTGGAACTATCTGCCCAAAATAGACCGGGTAGCCAAGGTGCCTTCCAGTATGATGTCTGGTTCATGGATGGGAAGTCATTTCACCAATGATGATTTGGTGAGAGAAAGCACTTTCGAAACGGATTATGACTCAACCATCAGTTATGCAGGCATGCGTGACGGGCGACTGGTGTATGAAATAATGTCGATTCCCAAGGAAAATTCCGCGGTGGTGTGGGGAAAAATTGTAATGATCATGGACCAGAAAACGCTGGCGCCCTTAACATCTGAATATTACGACGAAGAGGGTGAACTGATGCGAAAAATGCTGTTTGATAAAACCAGGAAGATAAATGGTTTTGATGTGCCCATGCGCATGACGCTGCTGCCAAACGACAAGCCTGACGAGTCGACAATTGTTGAGTACCAGTCGATCGAATTTGCCGTGCCATTACAGGAAAACTTTTTCTCGCTACAGAATTTGAAGAAAGGTCTGTAGTTGCCTATGCGTACAGTTTGGTTGCGCGATTTTTTTTCACGCTGGATGGTGCTGGTTTTTATCGCCTGGCGGAATATCTGGCGAAATCAGGTGCGCAGCCTGTTGACCGTATCCGCGCTGGCCGGAAGTCTGGTTATTGTGATCCTGTATTCGGCCCTGCTGGAAGGTATGACCCGACAAATGGCGCAGTTTGCCACGGAGATATCCACCGGAGATTTGCAGATTCATCGCAAAGAATTTCGTGACGATCAAGATTTATATGCCACTATCCCTGTTTCGTATCTGGATAAGTTGGAGAAGCGCTTCCCAACTTTAAATTTTTCACCAAGGATGTATGCAGCGGCATTGGCCAGCAGCGGCGAGATATCTACCGGCGTGTCGATCAAAGCTGTCGATCCGGTGCGAGAGCCTCAGGTCACAAACATCTTGCAACACATCCGTGAGGGAAGTTTGAATCTTGCAATGGATGCAAGCGGGTATTTTAATGTGCTGCTTGGCGCGCAACTGGCGAAAAGCATGGCAGTTGTACCGGGCAGTGAAATGATCCTGGTTACCCAGGCAGCGGATGGCAGCATCGGCAATGCCTTGTTTAGAGTGGCAGGAATTATCAAACCGGTTGAGCCAAATTTTGATCGCATGGGTGTTTTAATGTCGATTGATGCTTATCAGCAGTTGATGGTCATGCAGCCGGGGTTTCATGAGCTGGTGGTCAAGGTCGGTGATTCACATTCATTAATGGTTGCGCAGCAACAAATTAATGCTGCGATAGCCGCGTTGTCGTTGGCAGATCCGGCACATGCGGAAACTGATTTGTTGGTGGAAACGTGGCGACAATTGACACCTGCGGTGGCGGATATGCTGGATTTAAGCAAGGTGATGGTGTGGATTGTTGGCGCAATTGTTGTCAGTCTTGCTTCATTGGGTATGCTGAATACCATGTTGATGGCTGTGTATGAGCGCAGCCATGAGTTTGGAATTCTGTTGGCAATTGGTATGAAGGCCCGCGTGCTTATGGTGATGGTTTTGCTAGAGTCGCTGTTTCTTGCGAGCATCGCTACGTTGGTTGGTGTGGTGATTGGATCTGGTCTGGCGACTTATCTGCAGACTCACGGCATTGATTTCAGTAGTTCCATGCCTGACGGCTATGACTGGGGCGGTATGGTGTTTGAACCAGTGATGCGCGGCCATTTGGAATTTTCTCAGGTGGTTATCGCAAGCGTATTGATGTTGGTGATTGCGATGTTGTCGTCCCTGCTTCCTGTCTGGCGCGCCATTCGCTTGAAACCGGCCCAGGATATTCGATGAATACTCGTCACAATCACTTACCTTTCTCAATGCTGTTGGCGCTGGCTTGGCGAAATCTGTGGCGCAATCGGCGACGTACGCTGCTGACCCTGATATCGATTTCATTGGGATTTGCCTTGGCGGTGATGTTCATCGGCATTGGCGATGGCAGCCACAATTCCATGATACGCAATGCCATCAAATTAGGTGATGGTCATCTGGTGGTGCAGCCCAATGGCTATATGCAATCGCCTGCCAATTACAAATTTATTGCGGACGGTCAGCAAATCAATGCTCAACTAGAGCAGCTGAAGATACCCGCGAGTATTCAACCCCGCGTTACGCTGCAGGTGTTGGCCAGCACGGCGAGTAATTCTGTGGGCGCAGCCTTGGAAGGCATCGTCAGTAGTGATGATCCTCGAGTTGAATTGTTGCGCGGCAAATTGCTGCAAGGCCAATGGTTTGAGTCATCGGACAAGCGCGGGGTTGCGATCGGCGAAGGCATGGCGCGCAAGTTGAAAGTGTCAGTGGGTAGCAAACTGGTGTTGATGGCAGGAACGCAGCAGGGGGATACGCAGGCGCAGCTGGGGCGTGTTCGTGCCGTGTTCAAATCAGGCATTGAGGAACTGGACAACTTTCTGGTGTTTGCAGACGTGTCATTCGCGCAACAATTTCTGATTGGCGAAGGCGCCGATGCGAATGCATATCCGGTTACAAAATTTGCCATTTTCTTGCAAAACCCCAAAGATGTTCAGTTTTGGAAAAATCGTATCGATATGACACTGCAAGCCAGTCAGACGGTTGTACTTGATTGGCAAACCATGATGCCGCAGTTATTGCAGTTTGTGATGCTGGATGATGCCGGCAACTATGTCTTTTTGATATTGATTATGACTATGCTGGTGTTTGGTATTGTCAATACGGTGTTGATGAGTGTGCTGGAGCGGACACGCGAATTTGGTTTGCTCAGGGCATTAGGTTTGAAAAAACATCAGCTGATGTTGCTGGTGTTGTGTGAAACCTTATTGCTGAGTTTATTGGCACTGCTATTTGGCTGGGTACTGGGAGGCGGAGTTCATCTGTGGTTATCTATCCATGGTTTGGATTTGTCCTCAATGATGAAATCAGGAACCGAAATCATGGGGACTTTTATGGACCCGATTATCTACACCGAACTGTCATGGAATCGAGTTTGGCAAATAACCATGGTGGTTTTTATTGCGACCATGTCATCAGGTATTTATCCGGCGATAAAAACGGCCAGAGTCACTCCGGTTCAGGCGCTGCGAACCTAAGGCGATACGCATGGAAAATTTGTTGAAAATAGTTGGCGTGAACAAAACATATCTGCAAGGGCAGATTGAAGTTCATGCATTGCGAAATATTGAGTTGCAAATTAGTGAAGGGGAGTTTGTTGCTTTGGTGGGGCCTTCCGGCTCAGGCAAGACGACGCTGCTAAACATCATTGGCGGCATTGACAGTGTTGATCAGGGTTCGGTGATTCTCAATGGGGTGGATATGACGACCATGAGTGAGTCAGCCCTGTCTGATTTTCGTCTATACCAATTGGGATTTGTATTTCAGGCTTACAATCTGGTGCCGGTGCTCAGCGCGCTGGAAAATGTTGAGCTGGTGATGGTGTTGCAAGGTCGAACAGCAACAGAACGGCGCCAGCGTGCTGAACATTATTTGCAATTGGTGGGATTGGGCGATCTGATGAACAGACGACCTGCGGCATTGAGTGGTGGTCAACAGCAGCGTGTTGCGGTTGCCCGTGCCTTGGCGGCCGGTCCGCGACTGGTATTGGCGGACGAGCCTACCGCCAATCTGGATTCGGAAAATGCTGGTGCCTTGCTCGATATCATGCATCGATTGTCGAGAGAAGAAAAAACCACGTTTATATTTTCCACCCACGATCCACGAGTGATGCAACGCGCCGAGCGCATCATTACCCTGCGTGATGGCATGATTACCGATGATCAGCGGGTGTTGACGGCAACATGATTCGTGCGATTGTGTTGCTGCTGGCGATGATGTTTTCCTCTGCGGGAAAGGCGGAGGAAATGAGTCAGCGCTTTTCATTGTTTGCGCTGTGCTTTGCGGCTGACATGGAAACTTCGGATAGCGAGACCGGTCACTGCCTGCAACAGCAGAGTCTGCGGTTTATGCTTGATGACAGCAGTGAATCGTCTTCCTGGGCTACGCATCTGAAAGTCAGGAACCAATATTTCAGTGATGCGTATGCCTATGCCCCAAAAGCGACTTCGCCATTTCGCTATCAATCACTGAGTGACAGCTACGCCACCGACTGCGGTGAGCGTGATTGTTCGCGTTTTGATTATGAGGTTGATCGTGCGCTGTATCGTTGGCAGCAGTCGCAGATGGATTTGAGCATTGGTCGACAGGCGGTAGACTGGGGAAGTGGACGTTTCTGGCAGCCGTTAAATGTGTTTGGTGCTTTTTCGCCAACCGACATTGATACCGATTTCAAAAATGGCATTGATGTGCTGACGGCCAGTTGGTATCCCAATCCATTTGCATCGCTGACTGGGGTATACCAGCCGGCAATGCAGGGCGAAGATAGTGGCGTGTTGCATTACCGTGCGCAGTTTGCAGACCAATTGGAAGGCGCGGCGTTGATTGGTAGCGTTATTGATGACTGGGTTGTTGGTGCCTCGCTGGAGGGACCGATGGGCGGTTTTGGCTGGCGATGGGAAATGTTGGCGCGTCAATCTGCCAGTGATGCGCGTAGTTTGTTTTCCATTGCAGGAATGGATTATCAATTTTCAGACGGCACGGTGTTGATTGTCGAAGGCTATTATCACAGCGATGGCGTTGATCGCGAACAGCAAATACCGATGGTATCCGACAACATGCTGCGCATGGCCAATATTCGGCCGCAGTTGGCCAGTCAGTTGTTGGGAGTGGGCGCGAGTAAGAATTTTCTGGCACTGTGGCAAGGCAGTTATTTGTTGCTGTTTTCGGTCATGGATGACATCGACCAGCAAGCGGAAATTTCGCTGTTGCAGCAAGTGTCATTGACCTATTCGCTGAGTGACGAATCCGATCTGTTGCTGCTGTGGGCAGCAGGAGTAGGAAAATCACGAACCAGCGAAGGGCGGGTTCGCTCCGAATTCGGTGACATTCCTTGGAGTATGGCCGCGCGGTTTCGGCTTTATTTTTAGCGCTTAGCGCTATTGGGTTGTATGTTGCGTTTGCGGCGGCTGCCGATGACTTCGAAAAACAAACCGGATACCACCGTAAAGCGTGACACGCGATAAAACAGTTCACGCACAGGCATCTCGCGATAATTGCCGACTTCTTTTAGCTTGGGCAGGAAAATGGCCGATACCGCAGCGCGAGCGATGCCTGATACCAAAAACAGAATAAAAAACACGCTGAAAAATTCGTACGAGAAGTCACCAATCTGAATTGTTTTGTCCATATGGGTTGCCAAAAAACCCCCCAGGGTTGCACCGGCAAACACGCCGATGTTGGCCAGGGTGCTGTGGGCTGCCATGAGAGTGACGCGCTTATTGGCGGGCAGTGCGTCATAAACGTAATTGCCCGCACTTAAGCTGAAACCTGCCCAGACAAATCCTCCCAAGGCTTGCAACAGCATGATGTACCAGATGTTGGTCGTTGTGGTCCACAGCAAAGGGAAAATTGGAATTAACATGCCGCAGGTGATCAGTACCAGGCGATTGCCAAACACATCTGCGATGCGTCCCCACCAATTCAAGGTAAGAAATTGGGCGAGAATGATCGCGCTCATGTTCAAGGTAAATTGGAAATAGCTGAGATTTAACTCGCGCAGCAAATAGACGCTGAAAAACGGGGATGCAATGGCGGTGGCAAATTGCATGAAGGCGAAATACATCGAAAACAGCGCAAATGGCGAGTTGATGAACTGCTGTCTCCACAAACGCCAATTGGGAATTTCCAACACGGCCGTTTGGCCCGGCGGATCGTACATCTGCTTCAGTTGATGAATCGACACCATGCGCGCAAACATCGCAATCGCAAAAATGGAGGCAAAGCCGGCAAAGGCGTAACCGCTTTTGTCGAATAAGTGTAGCAGCATGCCGGCGCCCAACAGCGCGATAAACGAGGTGACACTGGCCAGGCGGGTGCGGTAGGCAAAGTAGCGGCCACGGCGGCGTTGGTCGACCAGGTCGCCCATCAGGCTGCTCCATTGTGGCAGCGTCATGTTGGAGCCGAAGTAGTACATCATCACCGCCAGCAGGAACAGCGGCACCGCCTGTTCAGGGAAAATCCATGGCAGCACGATCATCGGTAACCAGCTGAGGCATTGGATGTGGGCGCCGATCAGAATGATTGGTTTGCGTTTTTGATAGCGCTGTCCCAACCAGGCGGACAGCATTTGGGCGATGGAGGCCATCAGTTGCGGCAGGGCAGCCAGCAAGCCGATCTGGCCGGGCGTGGCTTTAAGCATGACCGCAAAGGCGGAAAAATACGACTCACCGGCGCCGCTCATCACCGAGTATGCGACCCCGTCCTTTACGGAGTGGCGCAGCGACTTGTCGACCTGGGGGTCTTGGGAAAACTTGCGTAACTTGTTGCGCCGACGAAATAAAAACATGCTACCCCGGGGACTTCGGTTGACCTGATTTTTTTGGGTTATGTTTTTATATCGGCAGGCAATTTAAGAAATTAGCCTAATGTCGTTGAATTAATGATCAAACGGTGTCTTACCCCATGATTTTTGCGCGGAATATAAAAAATACTGCACCCAGCAGGCACAGTCCGGCCCACAGATAGTCCAGGGTCAGTTTTTCTTTCATGTAAAAAATGGCAAAAGGCACAAACACGCTCAGGGTAATGACTTCCTGCAGCAGTTTGAGCTGGCCCACGTTCATCACTTCATAACCAATACGGTTGGCCGGTACTTGCAGCAGGTATTCAAACAGCGCGATGCCCCAACTGACCAGCGCGGCGATAATCCACGGCTTATCCGCCAGATTTTTCAGGTGGGCGTACCAGGCAAAGGTCATGAACACGTTGGAGCACAGCAATAACAGGGTGGTCGTCAGGTAGGGATTCATGAATGTTTTCGGTGGGTTGGATACCACCGATTGTTGGACGGCCTCGGTGGCTTGTCAATGGGAATGTGGGCCAATTCCACCGCTGGATTGGTTGATTTCCACCAGGCAGGGTTGCGCGACTAAAAATAAATTGCTGATAAAACAGGTAGATAGAACTTGGTCTGGTTGTTGCCATTAGTGCTTTGAGACGAAGGTCTTTTGCGATTCGCCGCAGTGGCAGCGCAACACGTGAGTTCTAACTGGCAACAAGGTGAATGTAATGAAATTGAACAAATTGGCAGTGATTTTTGGTTTGGTCGCGTCAGCAGTATTGTTTTCTTCGGCACAGGCTTGTGAGCATGTCGCATCAACCGATACTGAATCAGCGATTCATGTATTGGCAAATAATTCTGCCGATGTTGAAAGTTATGCAGTAGAGCAAGCCTGTGAAATGCCGGTGACTGAGGAACTTGAATTGATCGACCCTTCTGATGTGGCCGATGAAGCCATGCCCGAAGGCAAACCAGCGTTTGCCAGTACCCAAATCAACGGCTGACACAGCCGGGTCTTGCTTGGCAGTATTACAGGCCGTGTTTTTGTTTGCGGTAGCGTAGTTTCTCGCGGCTGGTGCGCAGCAATTGTGCGGCGGCGGAGGCATTCTGCTGACAACGTTGCAGCGCTTCATCGATGATGTAGCGTTCCATTTCTTCCAGGTTCATGCTGCCATCCAGCGGGATGAGCAAGTGGTCCGTTGTGGCCGGCGACACGGTTTGCGATCCGGGTTGAACACTGTCCAGTTGCAGCCATTGCAGCGGCAGTTGCTCGGTATCGGCAAACAACACGCAGCGCTCAACGACGTTGCGCAATTCACGCACGTTGCCAGGCCAACTGTGCTGATTCAGCATTTGCCACGCAGCGGGTGGAATTTTGCTGACTTGGCGTTTGGCTTTTGAATTAAATTCGTTGATAAGTGCCGGCACCAGTTCCAGCAAATCGTCCTTGCGATCACGCAGCGAAGGCAGTTTGACTTCGAATAAACTAAGGCGATGATACAAGTCGTTGCGGAATTGCCCTTGCTGCACCAGTTCTGCAAAGTTGCGATTGCTGGCGGTGATGATCTGGATATCAATGCTGGTTTCCATTTCACTACCCAAGCGACGGATTTTTTTATCTTCGATGGCTTTGAGCAACTTGCTTTGCAGTTCCAGCGGCATTTCACCGATTTCATCCAAAAACAGCGTGCCGCCATCGGCTTGCTCGAACAAGCCACGGCGGGATTTTTTGGCGCCGGTGAATGCTCCGGCTTCGTGACCAAACAATTCCGATTCCAGCAAATCCTTGGGCAGGGCGGCGCAGTTTAATTCGACAAATGGCGCTGTCGCACGCGGCCCGCTGTGGTGAATAATTTTCGCCGCCAGACCTTTGCCTGTGCCGCTTTCGCCGCTGATGATCAGCGAGCTGAAAGGCACTTCGGTGAGGCGTTGCAGCATGGCGCGTGTCTGTTGTGCCTGGGGACTGCTGCCCAAAAATGCGGCAACGGTATAGCGCTGCGTGTGTACGGTTTGTTGTGCGAGCAATCGGCTTTGCGCCAGGGCACTGCGTTTGGCGCTGTTGATCACCAGATCCAGCCGGTCCAGATCGCAGGGCTTTTCCAGAAAATCGCACGCGCCCAGTTGCAGTGCGCGCACGGAATCGGGCACGGTGCCATACGCGGTTAAAAACACCCATTCACTGCTGGCGAGTTGTTCACGCACTTCGGCCAAAAAATCCAGGCCGTTGCCGTCGGGCAAATTCATGTCCGACAACACCACCAGCGGTTCCAGTTGTTGTTCCAGCAGGGCTTGTCGTGCCTGCGCAATGGTGGAACAGAGTTGGACTTCAAAACCCATGCGGCGGAAGCGACGCGATAATTCATTGCCCAACAGTGGTTCGTCTTCAATGATCAGTAGCTTGTTGTTCATCTCATTGGTTCCATGGCAGTGTCATGGTGACGCAGGCGCCACCTTGGTCAGGATTGCTCAGTTGCAGTGTGCCGCCTTGTTCATGGCAAAAACGGCGCACCATCGACAGGCCCAGGCCGGTTCCATGTTCGCGTCCTGTCACAAACGGTTGCACACCGCTGGCCAGGATGTGCTGCGGAAAACCCGGGCCATCATCGGTGACGCGAATAATCAGTCGTTGTTGCTCGGTGTATGCTTCCAGCACAATGTGGCCGGATTTTTTTTCGATGCTTTGGGCGGCATTCAGCACCAGATTCAGGATGGCTTGGCGCAGGCGGCCTTGAGGAAGATAGCAAAAAATGTCGTCGTTGATGCGTTGTTCCAGGCGGATGTTGGCAGAAATCTGATAGCGAACCAATTGCAGCAGCGAGGAAATGGTTTCTGCCAGTTGAAAGCGGCTGGCCGGTTCGGGCGTGTGCTGTGATTGATTAAGCACGTGGTTGAGAAGTTGCGTGATGTTTTGCAATGACTCGATCACCAGGGTGAGGCGTTCGATGTGATCTGGTTCAGTGGTATCGCTGCGTAGGTTGGCCAGTGCCAAATGAATGCCTGCCAGTGGATTGCGCAATTCGTGCGCCAGACCGGCGGTCAGTTCACCCACCGCAGCCAGGCGTTCTGACTGGGCCAGGGTGTGATGGTATTCGAGCAGCGATTGCGTTGCCAACCGAACATTGCCTTCAAGTTCTTGCTGATGTTTTTGCTGGGCGATTTCCAATTCACTTAAGCGTTGCACCATGCGGCCGAAGTTTTCAAACAAAGGCCGTAGCAGCGGATCAATGTGTTTTAACTGAACATCGGGCATGACCGTTTGATGTCCCAGCCGGTTGATCAGCAATCCCAGTCCATCCAGTGGACGCAAAATGCGATGGCGTAAAAAAAACAGCATCAGCATGCCGATGACTGGCAGCGAAATGGCGATAAAGGTACTGGTTTCCAGTTCCAGATGGTTATCGTGGGCTAATAAATTGATGGATTGGTTTAGGGCATGGGTTTCCATGTGCAACACTTCACGCAACTCTTTTTTTGAAGCGGTCAGGGTGGGCTGCGCGCTGCCGAGATTGGCATTTTCCAGTTGAGTGGCGATATGCAGCAGCGCTTGATGCGAGCTGGTATTTAGTCGGGCTGGGGCAAGGAAGGTCGCATTGATATCTGTCGCCAGTTGATGAAGTTTTTCAAGTTGCTGCGATTCGTTGTCTGGCCCGCTGCTGTCAATGTCATCAAGCATGGCGCTATAGCGTTGCAATTCATCCACCAACACTATTTGCGCGGCGAGAGGCTCGGTGCGATGTGCGGCATTCCAGGCAGATTTAATCAGCAGGCCCAGCGCAATGGCGGAAATCAGCAGCAAACAGGCTATCGTTATCCAAAATGGCCGGTAAACCAGATGGCTGTAACTGCTTTTGGGCGAGGGAAGAGGATTCATGACGTCGACTCAAAGGGCCTGACTGGCTTTGCGACATGATAATCGCTTATCCGTCAGTAAACTACGGATGTTGGCAGCGAAAAAAAGAGCGCTGGATTGCGAGGTCCAGCGCTAAATATTGACGAAAGGGGAAAGAGGTAGAACCCCATAAAGCTTATCGCCAATTTGCCTTTGCAAGCATTGCGGCCATCCAGCCACAGTACGCCTACAACGTGCCAGCTCGGAACATCAGGCGAGGGGGGCTCGCTGAGGTTGCCTGCGGGCGACTTGGTACGGTCGGACAGTCGCAAAAACTTGCGCAGCAATAATGGCAGGATCTGTGCCATACATTTAATTGACTGAAATCCAAAGGTATTCTGAATTTTGAGCAGCCGGTTGCGGGGTCTGACTGGTTGAAATAAACCTATGGACTGGTTGATTTCAACCAGGGTGATGCCAAATCAACCAGTCAATAACGAACTAATCCTGATGGACTCGGTGCCCCGGTTTTAGCTTTTGGCAAATTGCCAAGCGTGGGCAGCAATCACTTTTGCGGAATGCGGGCTGTTCCAAGGTGCAGGGTAGAGCGAATGTCGTCCATGGTGGACAGCCGTGCCTGCCGAATCAGATGGCTGATGCTAAAAATATTATGGTTGATCAAGTGGACTAAACACGCCTATCCCAGGGCGGTTCAGGACATGGGTGTAAATCATGGTGGTCGAAACGTTCGAGTGGCCAAGCAACTCTTGAACGGTGCGGATATCGTAGTTTGCTTCCAGCAAGTGAGTTGCAAAACTATGACGCAGCGTATGGCAACCGACGCGCTTGTTAATGTGGCTGGCTGCAGCGGCTCGCTTCACTGCTTTTTGTACCACGCTTTCATGTTGATGGTGGCGACGTATGCTTCCACCGTATGGGTCTACGGCAAGACGACTGGACGGAAACAGATACTGCCATTTTAATTCTTTGCCCGCATGCGGATATTTTCGGCTGAGCGCATCAGGCAAGTTGACCTCACCGTAGCCTGCAGCAATATCCAATGTATGAACCCGTTGAACTTCCTTTATTTGTTGCTGAAGTTCATCGACAAGTTTGTGGGGCAGAGGAACGTAGCGATCTTTTTTTCCTTTTGCCTGGCGAATGTGAATGCGTTGGTAATCGAAATCAATGTCCTGCACGCGCAGACTAATGCCCTCCAGCAGACGCATGCCCGTCCCATACAGCAAAGAGACGACCAGTTTGTAGGGTTCGTCAATTTGTGAAAGCAGATTCTTAACTTCGGCTCGGCTGAGGACCGTGGGCAACGATTTTGCGCGTTTGGCTCGAGCAAAACTATCAAAGTCTCCAAGCTCTTTCATCAGCACATGTTTGTACAAAAAAACTACAGCATTGAGCGCTTGATTTTGCGTGCTGGAACTCACCTGGCGGCGAATGGCCAGGTGCTCCAGAAATGACTTCACTTCTTGCTGTCCAGTTTTGTCGGGGCTACGGCCATTGCAAAAAATAATGTAGCGGCAAATCCATTGTTCATAACTTTGTTCGGTTCGATAGGCATAACCACGTCGCCTTATTTCGCTGGTAAATTGGACCAATAACTTCCGATGCGCAGATCGGACTTCGCTCAATGGTCCATCACTGTTGCGTTCCTTGATGTAACTGAGTTGATCCGGCGTAAGCTGGCGGACTGTGCTCGGATGGTCAAATTCCAGTTGCTTGGCGGTATCCAGCCAATATTGCCATGAGACAGACTTGCTGGTATCGGTAGACAGCAAGTCACAATAGAGAATCCGTATAGCATCGACGCATTGATAAAATTGCCAACCATTGAGGCGATTTTGGCGGCCTATCATTTCAAAATACTGATTGATGTCGCTATCCAAAAGGCTCTTGATCTTGCGACCTTTTTGAGTCTTAATAAAGTCTTCGACGCGTTTCACATACCAGCGACGTTGGGGCTCAGGTATGGATGCCTTTTTGAGGCATATTAAATAGTTGTCAAAGAAGCGTGCAGTAGCATCAGAGATGCCGACAGAGGATTTGGTCATAGAAATGTCCTTGTAAAAAACTCGGGCTTCCTGCCCATAGACCGATGTGCTGAGTCCAATAATAGGCCGCGCACGTCAATAGTACAATAGGCCGCTGCGGTAGTATTCGAATAGTACAGTTGCGGCCTAATATAATGTTAGGCAAATATATGGAGTTTCATCTAATGGAAAAAATTTCGGCCGATAGAGCATTCTTTATAAAGTTGGGTGAAAGAGGTGGGTGGGAATCTGATTGCATAAAAAATGGTCGGATTGAGCTAGGATACTTGGACGTTAATCATGATCTTTGCGTGTCCGGGAAGTGGGATGAGGTACGTGAAACTTTTCCTTATGGTGCAAATTCTGGTGCAAAGACTCGTCACTTAAATCAAGTAAAAGCATTCTATGAAGAGCCAAATACTACGCTTTGGATTACATTTTTTTCGGATAGGATGTGGTGGTGCTTTGCAGATGAAGAAGTAGTCTACTTGCCTGGCAGTAAATCAAAGTACCGGCGTGTGATTGGTGAATGGAAAGATGTCGATGTAAATGGTGACTGCCTCACTAAATCGAGATTGAGTGGTAAGCTTCTGGCAGTACAAAGTTTTCAAGGAACGATTTGTAGCATAGGGGAAAGAGAATATTTACTTCACAAGATAAATGGAACAAATGAACCGCATGTTGAAGCTGCTGAATTAGCATTCGAGCATCTAAGAAAGTCGCTTATCCCTATAATAAAAAACCTCCACCCAAAGGACTTTGAAATTTTCACAGACTTAATTTTCAGACAGGGGGGGTGGAAAAGATCAGGTGTTGCAGGGGAAGTCGAAAAAGATATTGATATGGCTCTTATCTCACCTATTTCTGGCGAGTCTATAGCTGTGCAAGTAAAGTCAACGTCGAATAAAGCAACGTACGATGCTTATAAGAAAAAATTCGTTGAAATGGCTGGGTTCTCAAAATTCTATTATGTGACACATTCACCATCTCAGGATCTTGTAGAAGAATATCGTGAATTCGGTGATGACTCGTTTATTTTATGGGATGAGGATGAATTATCGAGGCAGGCGGTGAAGGGTGGCATAGTGGATTGGTTAATTGATAGGGCGTCATGACTTGCCTAACCATAGCATACAGCAGAGCCAAACTACAGCCTGCTGATGCAAGGCGTTATGTAAATAAATAATAAAAGGTCATACCTATGACAAGAAAAAGTGGCATCACCAGTACAAGTGAAACCAACCTCATTCTGAAATTGATAGAATCTATCTCGTCTTGGCGGCTACGCACCACCATCTCTATTATTTTCCTTCTTTCATCGTCATCCATTTTAATCTCCTATGTTACTAAAGATGCTAATTGGTTTTCTGCTTCTGGCGGTATAGTGACAATCATTGGTGTACTAATACTTTCTGGTGTTACTACCCACACTAAATTTGAAGATATAGGTGAAGAAATTAATCATAGGTTAGGGTTCAACAATAAAGGATTACCAAAAAATGGTAACGAGTTTATGAGTAATGTTGTTACCATAACCAATGAAGTCCTGCACATCCGACAAAAACAAATTGAAGCAGCTTGGTATGTTGCTGTTGGTACATTTATCTGGGCTTATGGTTTTTTGTTGGGAAAGATCTCTTGGTTCTCTGCAACAAATTGTACATAACCATCGCATACAGCAGAGCCTGAACTTCCCCCGAATTAGTGGACACGAAAGTCTAGCTAAATCGGAAGATAACAATGCCAAAATATCAACAGCACAAGAAAACTCTAAAATACAACGAT
>JAOUHV010000059.1 GCA_029884425.1 Gammaproteobacteria bacterium | reverse complement strand
GGAACTTATTCGACTTGCTACAGAAGAACGCGTGTCTCAGGCTCGTTTAAATCTTGCGCAAAGTAAACGTACACCTAACCTCGAATTGTCCGGCGGCATCCGCCATTTCAATGGCAGCGACAATGCGGCTTTAGTGCTTTCCGTAGGCATTCCGTTTGGTGCACGCTCACGTGCTCAACCACAAGTTGATGAGATGCAATACCTGGCCAAACGTGAACCTCTACGTTTTGAGCAAACACGCCTGTCGCTCCATAGCACGCTGTATCAACTCTACCAAGAACTTCTTCATTCACAGACTGCGTTTGAGACATTGAGTCAACGCATTATCCCTGAAGCAGAACAGGCAGCCCGAGATTATAAACACGGCTATGAAAGAGCTCGTTTCTCCCTGCTTGAACTCAATGCGGCACAGCAGGAACTTTTAGATGCCCGCCTGGAAAAGGTCACAACCGCAGCCAACTATCATCGCCTAAAAATCGAAATCGAACGACTAACGGGTGTGGCGCTGCACTCAGGAGAACAGTTATGAGCAAGAATATTCTGTATACCCTTTTGGTCGCCATCATCGGTGGAACCTTGATAGTTTGGTTGCTGCTCGCAGAACCGCACCATGACGATCACGATGTTCACGCACATGGCGACTACTCTGAGCTTGAAGAAGAATCAGATAAAGGCCCCCTAGGTGGTCGTCTTCTAAAAAATGGTGACTTCGCCCTGGAGATCACCTTGTTCGAAAAGGGTGTGCCGCCGGAGTTTCATCTCTACAGCTATGACAATGACAAGTTAATTAACCCCGCCGATGTCACTGCGCTCATCAAACTAACTCGTCTCGACGGTCAGGTCGATACCTTTAATTTCACACCACAGGCAGACTTCCTGCGCGGTGACGGCATTGTCACCGAACCCCATTCATTCGATGTGAGTGTCGAAGCCACTTTCCAGGGCAAACAGCATAGCTGGCGGTACAACAACTACGAAGGCCGCGTTCAGATCGCTAGCGACATCGCTGCAAAGAGTGGTGTTAAAACCGAAATCGCCGGACCACGATCCATTCAGGAGAACTTGAACCTTACAGGTCGCATCGAGGTAGATCCCAACCGTCTTTCACAGGTGCGCGCCCGCTTCCCCGGCATGGTGAAACAGGTCAAACGCGAATTGGGTGACAGAGTAAACCGTGGCGACGTACTGGCTGAGATTCAAAGCAACGAAAGCCTGCAAACCTACCAGGTCACAGCCCCCATTAGTGGTGTCATCGTCCAACGCGATGTACAGGTAGGTGAAACGACTGTCGAAGCACCACTTTTCATCATTGCCGATCTCACCAAGGTCTGGGCCGAACTGGATGTCTTTAATCAGGACATCAGTCGCGTCCAAGCCGGACAATCCGTGGTACTCGAAACACTGAGTGGAGAAGAAGTGACAGGCAAAGTTGACTGGCTCTCTCCGATGACCGCTCACGCGAGTCAAAGCATCCAGGCACGCGTAGTCGTCAATAACAAATCGCTGAAACTGCGTCCCGGTCAATTTATCCGTGGCCGAATCACCGTAGCCGAACATGAGGCCCCCCTAGCGGTGCGCAAATCAGGCATCCAGGCGTTTCGTGATTTTCAGGTGGTATTCGCCCAAATCGGGGATACCTACGAGGTGCGTATGTTGGAGCTGGGGCGTGAGGATCACGACTGGGTTGAAGTGCTGGGTGGTCTGAAACCAGGCACAAAATACGTGACCGAGAATAGCTACTTGATCAAGGCCGACATCGAAAAGTCCGGCGCCTCGCATGACCACTAGGAGCCTGAGCCATGATTGATAAATTGGTCGCGTTTTCGCTGGCTCATCGCTGGTTAGTGCTGATCGCGGTGATCGCACTGTCCGCCCTGGGTTTGTATAACTACCAAAAATTGCCTATCGATGCGGTACCTGACATCACCAACGTCCAGGTGCAGGTCAACACTGATGCGCCGGGGTATTCGCCACTGGAGGCGGAGCAACGCATCACCTTCCCCATCGAGACGGCGATGGCGGGTATTCCTCACCTGGAATATACCCGCTCCATCTCTCGTTACGGCCTGTCGCAGGTGACCGTGGTATTCAAGGACGGCACCAATAAATACCTCGCCCGCCAGCTCATCAATGAACGACTGTCTGAGGTAAAAGAGCAATTACCCGAAGGCATCGAACCAACAATGGGCCCCATTGCCACCGGCCTGGGTGAGATCTTCATGTACACCGTGTCCGCACGCGAAGGCAGCGACATGACACCGATGGACCTGCGCACAGTTCAAGACTGGATCGTTCGGCCGCAACTGCGTAACACCCCCGGCGTAGTGGAAGTGAACACCATCGGTGGATACACCAAGCAGTTCCATGTACTGCCCGATCCCGACAAACTGCTGGCCTACGACCTGACACTGGAAGAGATCATGGCCGCCCTGGCGCGCAACAATCTCAACACTGGCGCCGGCTATATCGAGCGGTTTGGGGCGCAGTATCTGGTGCGCTCGCCAGGCCAACTGGCCAATCTCGACGACATCCGCGCCATCACCGTGGCCAAGCGCAACGGTGTGCCGATTCAACTGGGCAGCATTGCCAAAATCACTCTCGGCAGTGAACTGCGCACCGGCGCGGCGACCCAAAACGGCGAAGAAGTGGTGTTGGGCACCGTGTTCATGCTGATGGGTGAAAACAGCCGTGTCGTCTCTCGCGCTACGGCGCAGAAGCTGGAAGGAATCAAACCTTCTCTACCTGAAGGGGTGGAGTTAACTCCGCTTTACGACCGCACCAACCTCGTTGACAAGACCATCGACACGGTGCAGAAAAACCTCGTCGAAGGGGCCTTGCTGGTCATCGTCATCCTGTTTCTGATGCTGGGCAACTGGCGTGCGGCGCTGATTACTGCGGCAGTGATTCCGGTGGCAATGCTGCTGACGATCACTGGCATGGTGGAGTCACGCACCTCGGGCAATTTGATGAGCCTGGGCGCTCTGGACTTCGGCCTGATCGTCGATGGCGCGGTCATCATTGTTGAAAACTGCCTGCGACACCTGGCGCTCTATCAAAAACGCACCCAAACGCTGCCCGACCTGACCACCCGCCTGCACATCGTGCGCGAGGCGACAGTGGAGGTAATCCGCCCCAGTGTGTTCGGCGTGATCATTATCATGATTGTTTACGTGCCGATTTTTGCGCTAACCGGCGTCGAAGGCAAAATGTTCCACCCCATGGCACTGACCGTGGTGATGGCACTGACCGCTGCGTTGATTCTGTCATTGACCGCCGTGCCAGCCGCCGTGGCATTGTTTGTCAAAGGTGAAGTCAAAGAACGCGAAAACCTGCTCATGCGCGGGGCACGCCGCAGCTACGAGCCGGTACTGCGCTGGGTATTAAAACACCGCCTACCGGTAGTCACGGGCGCGGTGCTGCTGGTGGTACTTTCGATAGTGCAAACCACCCGCATGGGCACCGAGTTTGTGCCCAGCCTAGATGAAGGTGATATCGCCCTGCACGCCCTGCGTATTCCAGGCACCAGCCTAACCCAGGCAGTGGAGATGCAACGCACGTTGGAGGCAGAACTCAGCAAATTCCCGGAGGTCTCCCACATCTTTACTAAAATCGGCACCGCTGAAGTGGCCACCGACCCAATGCCGCCCAACGTGGCCGACACCTTTGTCATGATGAAACCACGGAACGATTGGCCCGATCCGCGCAAACCCAAGGCCGAGTTGATTGCGGAAATGGAGGCCGCAGCCAAGACCATTCCCGGCAACAACTACGAGTTCACCCAGCCGATTCAGATGCGTTTTAACGAACTGATCTCGGGTGTACGATCCGACTTGGCTGTGAAGATCTACGGCGATGATCTAGATACCTTGGTTGAACTGGCCGAGCAGATTGAAAGAGTCGTCGCCGCCGTACCAGGCGCAGCCGATGCCCGCAGCGAACAGGCCACCGGCCTGCCGTTGTTGTCGGTGATACCCAAGCGCGAACAATTAGCCTACTACGGTCTCGATGTCGCGGCGGTGCAAAACGCGCTACGGGTGGCCGTAGCGGGCGAAACGGTCGGCCAGATTTTCGAAGGGGACCGCCGTTTTGATCTGGTGCTACGTCTACCAGAATCAATACGCACCGATCTGGATGCCCTCAAGCGCCTGCCGATTCCGTTACCGGGTAACATTCAGCGTGAAATTGATGGAGATGCTGACTCACTGGGACTAATCCAGACGCCGCCCCACACCATTCCCCTACAGGAAGTGGCCGACATTGAGATCACCCTCGGCCCGAACCAGATCAGCCGCGAAAACGGCAAGCGCAGCGTGGTAGTTACGGCCAATGTTCGCGAACGCGATCTGGGCGGTTTCGTCACAGATGTACAAGCAGCAGTGGCACGTGAGGTGAAACTGCCTGCGGGTTATTGGCTTGGCTACGGAGGCACCTTTGAGCAACTAATCTCCGCCTCACAGAGGCTGACCATCGTCGTACCGCTAACGCTGCTGATCATCTTCGGCCTACTGTTCATGGCCTTTAACTCGGTCAAAGATGCGGCCCTGGTTTTCAGCGGTGTGCCCCTGGCTTTGACTGGCGGCGTAGCAGCCCTGGCGCTACGTGACCTGCCTCTTTCCATCTCCGCCGCCGTGGGCTTTATCGCTCTCTCCGGTGTGGCGGTACTCAATGGTGTGGTGATGCTTTCTTTCATTCGCGACCTGATCGCCAAGGGCATTGCCCTGGAACAGGCCATTATCGAAGGCGCCCTCACCCGCCTGCGGCCAGTTCTGATGACTGCCCTCGTAGCCAGCCTCGGCTTTGTACCCATGGCTCTCAATATCGGCACCGGTGCGGAAGTACAGCGCCCCCTGGCTACCGTCGTCATCGGCGGAATCATCTCATCCACCCTGCTGACCTTATTGGTACTGCCGGTGCTCTACCGACTGGCATACCGCAAACACGCAGACAAATAACTCAACGATCAAAACACAAATGGAGAACCACTATGTATAAATCACGTCGCAATCATTTCATCCCAAGCATCCTCGTCCTAGGCATTACCCTGTTTGCGGCAACAGCCTGTACAACAACAAAATTGGTGAAAGACGAAAACAAGATCACCATTGAACGTGTCGATTCAAATACTGCCAATATCAGTCATGTGTATCTAAAACACTCCGATGGCCAACTTTTATTACGAGGAGAAGTTAAACCCCACCAGAGTAGTCGTCGCACCCCCATTCCGGGACATCTTCATATCACGCTAATTGATCCCCAAGGGAAGATGCTAAAAGAGGCTGACATTAGCTACATGCGCCGCAGTGTTAACTCCTCTAAAGCGTTTTTCAGCACTGAGCTACCCGTTGATCTACCGCCCGGCAGCACAATCAAAATTACACATTTCGAAAGGCAAACACACGAACCTATCCCTGTAGAACCGAATTGGAGAGATGTTCAGCATCCGGCTTTCTCAGCCCATTAGCGCAGGTCACGTAACTACGCCGATTTGTACCAATTCAGATAATGGCATGGGGCACACGAGCGGCAACGACGACCCACATCCTGGGCCGACAAAACATTCCCGCACGGGAATGACGCCCCCCTCATCCGCTCAATATGTAACCGTTATTTTCCCGATCGGGAAAATAACGTCTAAAACGCCGGATTCATTTGCAGGTGGCAATGGGGAACCACCCAGAAACAAAAAAGCCCAACATATTGAAATGTCGGGCTTTTTTAGAATTTATGGCGGAGAGGTAGGGATTCGAACCCTAGGAAGGGGATACCTTCAACGGTTTTCAAGACCGCCGCTTTCGACCGCTCAGCCACCTCTCCAACGTTTGGGCACAGACCTTTTTTGGTGGTCAGGCAAAACGTGGCGCAAGAATAACGAAAATAATCACGAAAATCCAGTGCCAAAACTAAAGTTTCTTAGGTCAATCACCGATTTGCATGCAGATTAACCAAACAACAGACTTGAACCTTTCCCGTGGTTCGTGGTCTCATTAGGCGCGACATCCCTTTCCCAAAGCAAAGAGGTAATTCACCCATGAATTCACCAGTTTTTTCCACCACTGCGGTCTCCACAGCGGCGACGAACAAACTGATCCGCAACACTTACACGCTGCTGGCGATGACGCTGGTTTTCAGCGCCATCACCGCCGGTATTTCGCTGGCCATTCAGCCGCCACAGTTTATCGGCCTGGTTTGTTCGCTGGGCGCATTGGCGTTGATCTGGCTGGTTTTGCCTAAAACAGCAAACTCCTCCAGCGGTCTGGCCGTTGTGTTCGGCATCACCGGGCTACTGGGATTTGGTTTGGGCCCCATTTTGAGCCACTACCTGAGCATGGCCAACGGTGGTGAGATCGTGATGATGGCCTTTGGCGCGACGGCGGCCATCTTCCTGGGCCTGACTGGCTATGTCATGGTTACCAAAAAGGATTTCAGCTTCATGGGCGGATTCCTGATGGCAGGCATGATTGTGGTCATCGTCGCCATGCTGGCACTGCTGATCGCCGGTCTGTTTGGCTACGCGATGCCAATGGCGTCGCTGGCGTTGTCTGGCGCAGTGGCCATGCTGATGGCGGGCTTCATGCTGTACGACACCAGCCGCCTGGTAAACGGTGGCGAGGACAACTACATCATGGCGACAGTGGGCATTTACCTGAGCATTTACAATCTGTTCACCGCCCTGCTGCATTTGATCGGTTTTGCCAACGACGACTAAATAGCTCGCAGCTTGCGTCGCAAAAAAGCCCCGGAATTCGGGGCTTTTTTGTTTTCATTGGTATGTTGCGGGTTATTCGTGGTACTCGTAGACCGGAAAGCCGGAGTCCTTACACAGACTATCCTTTTCGGCGATTTTCAAATCTTCGCGCACCATTTCTCCGACCATTTCCTCCAGAGTAGTTTTCGCTTCCCAGCCCAGTTTCGCTTTGGCTTTGGATGCATCGCCCAACAGGGTCTCAACCTCGGTCGGACGGAAATAGCGTGGGTCGACCGCGACCAGCACCTTGCCGGTTTTGCTGCAAATACCCTGTTCGTCCACCCCTTCGCCTTGCCACTTTAGTGACATACCCACTTCAGCAAACGCAGCGTTGACGAATTCGCGTACGGAAATTTGCTTGTTGGTAGCAATGACAAAATCCTCTGGCTCGTCCTGCTGCAACATCAACCACTGCGCCTCGACGTAATCGCGCGCATGACCCCAGTCACGCAGTGCATCCATGTTGCCCAGATGCAACCGATCCTGCAGGCCAAGCTTTATCCGTGCCACCGCACGGGTGATTTTGCGGGTTACGAACGTCTCGCCACGACGCGGCGATTCGTGATTGAACAGAATGCCGTTACAAGCAAACATGCCGTAGGCTTCACGATAATTAACCGTGATCCAGTAAGCATAGACCTTCGCCGCCCCATACGGGCTGCGCGGATAAAACGGCGTTGTTTCCTTTTGCGGAATTTCCTGCACCTTGCCAAACATCTCGGACGTAGAAGCCTGGTAGAAACGCGTTTTCTTTTCCAGGCCCAAAATACGAATTGCTTCCAGAATGCGCAGCGTGCCGATAGCATCCGCATTAGCGGTGTACTCTGGTGTTTCAAAAGAAACCGCAACGTGGCTCTGAGCAGCGAGATTATAAATTTCGTCCGGCTGGGTAGCCTGAATAATTCGAATCAAATTGGTCGAGTCGGTCAAATCCCCGTAATGGAGAAAAAAGCGACGTTTTTCCTGATGCGGATCCTGATACAGATGATCAATACGATCCGTATTAAACGAGGAGGCACGACGTTTGATCCCGTGGACAATATAGCCCTTGGCCAACAAAAACTCGGCAAGATAAGCCCCATCCTGGCCAGTCACACCGGTAATCAGCGCTACCTTTCTTTTTCCACTCATTCTTTTTCTACCCCGTTTACTGCGAAAATAAAAACCTTACTATGACTGCTCAAACACCGCAATCGATTCCACATGCCCGGTATGCGGGAACATGTCCATGATACCTGCCTTGAGCAACCTGTACCCCTGATTATGCACAATTTCCTCAACGTCCCGCGCCAGCGTGGCCGGATCACAGGAAACGTAAACAATCCGTTTTGGCTTGAATTTGTTCAGCAGGCGCGATACTTCGATCGCACCGCTACGTGGTGGATCAAGCAACAGCTTGTCTACTGCCTGCATCCAAGGCGCCTGGGTGAAATCAGCAAACAAGTCAGCCACGTGGAATTCTACATTTTGCAAACCATTTCGCTCAGCGTTGGCCCGTGCCCGTTCAACCAAACCACGTTCACCTTCCACCGCCACCACCCGCGTCGCCTTGCGTGCCAGTGGCAAACTGAAATTGCCCAGACCACAAAATAAATCCAGCACCGTTTCACCAGGCTGCACGTCCAAAAGATCAATAGCGCGCGCCACCATCTGCCGATTGATGCCGGTGTTAACCTGGGTGAAATCACTCGGTTCGAACTGCAGCGTCACATCAAAATCCGGCAAACGATAACTCAGCGGACGCGGCGTTTCAGGGTACAGTGCGGTAATGCTGTCAGGCCCTTTCGGCTGTAAATAAATCTGAAAATCATGCTGCACACCAAACGCCTGCAACTTTTGATAGTCACCGGGCGCCAAAGGCTGCAAGTGCCGAAACACCAGCCCTTTCACCTCATCGCCAATGGCCACTTCAATTTGCGGAATCGTGTCGGGCTGCGAAAAGCTGCCAATTAACTCCGACAAGTCCTGCAAGTGCTGCCCCACAGACGGATGCAACACCTCGCAACGCTCCATCTCGGCCAGAAAAGGTGCACGCTTCTCACGAAACCCCACCAGCACTCGGCCCTTTTTGGCAACAAATTTGGCACCCAGGCGCGCCTTGCGACGATAACCCCAAAGCTCGCTCACCAATGGCGCTAAAACCTCCAACGGCTCGGATTTGCCCATACGTTTCAATTTTTCCAGCATGTCGTGCTGTTTAAAACGAATCTGTGCTCCGTGCTCCAGATGCATTAATGAGCAACCGCCACACACACCGTAGGCTGCACATTTAGGAGTCACCCGTTCCGCCGCTGGGGAAAAAATTTCCTGCACCACAGCTTCATCATAATTTTTTTTGCTGTTGAGATAGGTGAAGCTAACATCTTCACCCGCCAGTGCTCCCTCGACAAATACCGTTTTGCCATCAACCCTGGCCACGCCGCGTCCATCGTGGGCCTGCGTATCAATAGTTGCCCGCACCGGGTCTTTGGGAAGTCGTTGATTTTTTCTTGCCATGGAAATTATTTTGCCTGTGACCAAGCGGTTAAATAGGTTTGAAAATGTGGTCCTCGCTGTTGCTGCAACACGTTGCGCAACAATCCAGTTTCGTGCTGATAGTCGTCCATGCTCAAGCCACCATTGATCAGCTGATATCGCAAAAACAGTTGATAGTTGGTGATCGCTTCAAGATCGCTGCAAGCTGCAACAGGGGACAATTCACCGGCTAAAAAATGCTTCCAGATTTGCGCGTTGTCCAAACACGTTGGCAACGGCAAATCACACACTGCAGCCATCTGCACCAGTGGCACCTGCAGCTCTAGCGCGTCACCATTTAACTCGTCAGACAAATCCAGCGAACGCAGATCATGAGCGTGGTCGTGGTCGTGGTCGTGGTCGCAATGATCGTCTTCACATTCGCCACCATGCCAATAGGCTTGGGAAACCAGTCGTTTTGCCAGCAAACGATAATTCAGCAACGGTAAGTCATTGCGTCGATTATTCCAGCTCACCAGCAGCGGCTGATATTCAGCATGCACGTCAATAAATGACTGCAACACATCGGCTTCATCACCAGAAAAAGAGTGCAGCACCAATCCATCTTGATCGCGCAACAACGCTGACAATGTCATCACTCGCTGCAAATGCAACGGTAAAATTTCCGAGCTACTCGTCTGCTGACGCCGCTTGTGGAACATGATGCTGCCGACTTCCTTATCGCTCACGTCCTGTAGCGCATACAACCGACGCCCTGCGTCCAGGTCTGGAATGGTTTTGAGCGAAAAAGCGAAAATATTTATCAAGAATTAAATACTCCGGTGGACAAATAACGGTCACCGCGATCACAAATAATCGCGACGATCACTGCACTTTCCACCTGTTTTGACAAGGCTAACGCCGCAGCCACCGCACCACCAGAGGACACACCACAAAAAATACCTTCGCGCGCAGCCAGTGCACGCATGGTGTTTTCGGCGTCCTCTTGCGATACATCGATAATCCGATCCACTTTGGTGGCATCGTAAATTTTTGGCAAATATTCCGCCGGCCAGCGACGAATGCCGGGAATACTCGCACCTTCTTTGGGCTGTACGCCTACGATTTCAATGTCGGGTTTGACTTCACGCAAAAAGCGCGACGTGCCCATGATGGTACCGGTGGTGCCCATTGCACTGACAAAATGAGTAATACTGCCATGGGTATCACGCCAGATCTCAGGCCCTGTACCGTCGTAATGGGCTTGCGGATTGTCAAAATTGCCGAACTGATCCAGCACCTTGCCCTCGCCACGCGCCTCCATGGCCTTGGCCAAATCGCGCGCACCTTCCATGCCTTGCTCTTTGGACACCAGTACCAGATTGGCACCAAACGCAGCCATGGAACCACGGCGTTCAGCACTCATGGTTTCGGGCATGATCAGGGTCATTTTATAACCCTTAATCGCCGCCGCCATAGCCAGCGCGATGCCCGTATTGCCACTGGTGGCTTCAATCAGATTGTCGCCTGGCTGAATTTCGCCGCGCGCTTCAGCGCGGTTGATCATCGACAACGCGGGACGGTCCTTGACCGAACCCGCAGGATTATTGCCTTCCAGTTTGACCAAAATGGTATTGCTGGTTTCCCCCGGCAAACGTTGTAAACGCACCAGGGGCGTGTTGCCGATAAACGATTCAATAGTAGGAAACGACATTATTTTTTAAACAGCGAGGGATCACAGTAGCGACTAAGATAGGCGCGAAATTCCTCGCCCAAATCGCTGTGTTTCAAACCATATTCAACCGTAGCGCGCAAATAACCCAGTTTGTCACCACAGTCGTAACGCTCACCTACAAATTCATAGGCCATAACGTATTCATAGTTCAGCAGCGCAGCGATAGCATCGGTCAATTGGATTTCATTGCCAGCTCCCCGCTGGGTATTTTCCAGCAGATGAAATATGCGCGGCGTCAAAATATAACGCCCTACCACCGCCTGATTAGATGGCGCCTTGTCGGGCTTGGGCTTTTCGACGATGGCATCAATACGTCCCAAGCGCTCGGCCACCTTGCTGGCAGCGACAATACCGTATTTGTCCGTGTCCTTGGGATCGACCTTCTCAGTACCAAGAATACTGCAACCGCGCTGATTGTATTGCTCTACCATCTGCGCCAAGCAGGCTTGCTTGCCACCATCGATCAAGTCATCGGCCAAAATTACCGCGAAGGGTTCGTCACCCACTACGTCCTTGGCACACAACACGGCATGCCCCAAACCTAGGGCTTCTGGCTGGCGCACATACACGCACGATACCCCTTTGGGCAAAACATTGCGCACGGTTTCCAGCAATTCGGTCTTTCGTTTTTGCTCGAGCTGGTATTCGAGTTCAAAGTTTTTGTCGAAATGATCTTCAATCGCCCGCTTGGAACTGCTGGTCACGAAAATCAACTGCTCGCAGCCCGCCTCAATCGCTTCCTCAGCAGCATACTGAATCAGTGGTTTATCCACCACCGGCAGCATTTCCTTGGGATTAGCCTTGGTGGCAGGTAAAAATCGCGTCCCCATGCCGGCAACGGGAAACACGGCCTTGCGTACAGGTTTACTCATTACTTCATTCCTTAAAATTTATTCCGCCTCAATATTGGCTAGTCTACCCAAAAGCCCTGGGTACTGCCAATCAACCGCCAACCAAAAGCCGACGCTCAAGTCCTAGCAACAGGTCACGAAATCGGGTAGCACACAGCCCATATCCCAGCATCACACCCAGCATATTGGCCGCCACGTCCAGCGGATCAAACTGCCGGTAGCCCGTCAGCCCCTGAATAAATTCCAATGTCACTCCCAGCACCACAAAGCCCAATGCAAAACGCCATTGCACTTGTCGCCAGGTCAGCAAACCAAACCAGCTCATCAACACGCCATAAGCCAGCAGATGCCCCCATTTGTCGCCAAACTCAATCGCATCGGTATTTAGCGGCTGCGATGTTAGCGACAAAAAAATGATAGTGCCGATCAGCAGGCTCCCTAGCAAAAGCCACCAGCGTAGCGCGGCAAGGTCACGCCAAGTTGATACTTGCGTCATTAGTCGCTACCAAACAGATCTCGGGTATACACTTTAGCCTCAACATCACGAATATCATCAGACAAGCGGTTAGCCACGATCACATCCGAGATACGTTTAAATTCCTGTAAATCCCGTATAACCCGTGAGCGAAAAAATTCATTTTCTTTAAGCACTGGTTCATACAAAACCACTTCCACACCTTTGGCTTTGATACGTTTCATAATGCCCTGAATGGAGGATGCTCGGAAATTATCGGAACCATTTTTCATGATTAACCGGTAAACACCAACCACATTCGGCTTGCGGCGCAAAATGGATTCAGCGATAAAATCTTTACGCGTGGTATTAGCGTCGACAATCGCCGCAATCAAACTATTGGGTACATCACGATAATTCGCCAGCAACTGCTTAGTATCTTTAGGTAAACAGTAACCGCCGTAGCCGAACGAAGGATTGTTGTAGTGACTGCCAATGCGCGGATCCAATCCCACACCTTCGATGATCTGCCGGCTGCTCAAGCCATGAGTTTCTGCATAGCTGTCCAGCTCGTTGAAATAAGCGACGCGCATCGCCAAATAGGTATTGGAAAATAATTTGATCGCCTCTGCCTCGGTCGAGTCAGTAAAAAGAGTGGAAATATTAGCCTTTATTGCACCTTCAGCCAGTAAATTTGCAAATATTCTGGCTCGATCAGAGCGTTCGCCAACCACTATTCGCGAGGGATGAAGATTGTCATACAAGGCTCTACCTTCGCGCAAAAACTCAGGGGAAAAAATGATATTCTCGCATCCCATTTCCTGCTTAACCTTTGCGGTATATCCCACTGGCACGGTAGATTTAATCACCATCACAGCCTTGGGATTAATCGCCATCACATCCCTGATCACCGCCTCAACAGAACTGGTATTGAAGTAGTTTGTCACCGGATCGTAATCCGTGGGCGTAGCGATCACCACATACTCCGCCCCGACATATGCTTCTTTTTTGTCCAGTGTTGCTTTGAAATTAAGGTTTTTATTGCGTAAAAAATCCTCAATCTCCGCATCAACGATAGGAGACTGTTTCTGATTCAGCAGCGCCACTTTCTCCGCCATAATATCCACGGCCACCACTTCATGGTGCTGCGACAGCAGCATCGCATTGGATAAGCCGACGTAACCCGTACCCGCAACAGCAATTTTCATAGAATAAATCCCTTTTGTCCGAGGATAATCCCGCACATTGTAACGCTATTTTGTACCGCTTTGTGACATCCTTAAAAAATCGGCCCACCTAGTACTAATTGGCTATCGACAGCGGTTGCAACAGCCCTATACTGGATGTCGTCACTGGAAGACATTTTCACCATAACACAAGGAGAGTCCGATGTTTTTACATCACCATTGGACGCGGCCCCTGGTCGCGTCATTGTTTATATTTTCTTTACATACCAATGCGTTAGCAACCCCCATCAACATCACCTTTGCCGATAGCGGTCAAAGTTTCGGCCAATATTCTCAGATCAACCTGAGCAATGACCCCATTGACCTGACGATAACCAGCCATACCCACGACGGCAGTTCCAGCCAAGTTTTTCTTGATCAAGATGGTTTGGGAGTCAAACTCTCCAAAGGTAGCGATGGTAGTGAAATAGACAATCTCGGTCCTGATGAAAGCCTTCGGTTATTGTTCGGCACCGACGTCAAACTAATCACAGCAACATTCAGCCAGATTGGATTGAATGATGATTTCATTGTTCGTACGTTAAACAATGTCATCAACAGCTCATTCATCGCTGGCAACATCAATGATAACGGCATACAAACCGTCCTTTTCCCAAGTCTCACAGGCAAGGAGTTCTACTTTAGCAACAACGGCGCACATAGCGAATACAGCCTAAAAAGCATCAGCTTTGAGCCCATTGCGGTAAGCGCGCCGACACCACTGATGCTGCTCGTTGGCCTTCTACTCGCAGCCTGTAAACGCCGGCGCATTCGCTAATTTATTCTTAAATCCAGGCACCTAGTAGAAATCCCCCCTAGCATTGGTTTATGCTAGGGGTACTTTCACCACTATAAAAATAAACTGCTACAGCGGATTGCATGGAATTATTATCGAGTATTGCGGTTAGTTTTTTTGTCACATTAGGACTCTGCTGGTTACTTCCACCTCTAGCCACCAAACTTGGCCTGGTCGACAAGCCTGGCGGTCGAAAGCATCACGACGCTCCCACCCCCGTCATTGGCGGCATTGCCATTTATGCTGGATTAGTTTGCGGGGTTGCGGTCAATCCCTACCCTATCGCGGCCATTTGGCCCCTAATCGCTGGCGCTGGATTACTGCTGACCGTGGGTTTAATCGATGACATAAAAAATCTAAGTGCGCGCACCCGTTTTTTCGCCCAGTCTGCCGCTGCCATCGTGGCCATTTTGGGCAACGATATCGTTTTGCACGACCTGGGTAATCTTATAGGCACGGGCACGTTGTCACTCGGCCTTGTCGCAATTCCGTTCACCGTATTCGCGATCATCGGGGTAATCAATGCCGTCAATATGTCTGATGGCATGGATGGACTAGCCGGCGGCCTGGTTCTTGTCGCCATTGCGGGCCTAGCCATTGCGGCCCTCCCCCACCTCCATGGCTACGCCGTTGTGCTAATTTTCCTTGCCTCCACAGTCGCGGCATTTTTAATGTTCAACATGCGCACACCATGGCTTGCCAAAGCAAAAATATTCATGGGCGACAACGGCTCCATGATGTTGGGATTTATTGTCGCCTGCCTGCTGATTCACCTGTCACAAACCACAACTGAGGCAAGAACCATTCGCCCGGTAACCGCGCTCTGGCTGCTCGCACTGCCATTGCTCGATACCGTTTGCGTCATGTTGCGCCGCATTCGCAAAGGAAAATCGCCCTTCGCGCCAGACAGGGAGCATTTCCATCACATATTGCTAGTAGCAGGATATAGCCCCGCAAAAACAGTTTGGATCATGCTAGGGATTGCTTCGGGGTTAGCTGCACTGGGACTGCTCGGCGAGCGACTTCACACACCAGAGAGCGTAATGTTTGTTGGGTTTATGCTGTTGTTTGCAGCTTATTATTGGGGAATGAGTCATGCTTGGAGGGTGATGAAAGCGATTAGATCAAGCCCCACCTTATAAATTTATAACCATCCCCTAAACTAGTGGCCACTAGTGTGCAATAGACTATGATCGACAGTTGAAGCAAGATATAAATTTCATCCTAACTGGCGACAAAATATAGTTGAGCACTACACACTTAAAGCACCTATACCCCCCCCCCCATCGCGCCGTGCCTTACAACTTTTATAAAGTTCAATATATGCTTCACTCATTTTATTTCGAGTAAAAAGAACCTCATACCGATTAATTGCATTTTCTGACATTTTTTGGTATTGAGAAGAATTAGAAAGCACACCCACTATAGCCTCCTTTAACGCCAGCACGTTACCGGGAGGCACATTGAAGCCTGTCAAACCATGTACATTGACAAAACTATTACCGCTTCCAATTTCAGTAGTAACAATCGGCAATCCCTTTGCTAAGGCTTCCAAAAGAACAACACCAAAAGCCTCTGCTCGAGTAGTTGAAGGCAAACAAAACAAGTCTGCATTATCCAGCTCTATATTCTTCTCCTCTTCTGTCACTCGACCCAGAAGCACAACGTTGTTCAAGTTTTTAGCCATAGTAGATAGAGTAGACATTTCTGGGCCATCACCGACAAAACGAAATTCAATATCAGGACAAAGTCTAGCGACATCAATCAAATATCGGAATCCTTTATACTCAACCAAACGTCCCATAGCGAGAACAACTTTTTTCCGACCAAAAGAAATTAATTTTTTTCCCCCAGCATCACGAATAGGAACATTCGTCCCAAGCGGTATAACTTGAATTTTACTTAAGTAAGGCCGCAACTCCTCAGAAGAATGAGCATAATTATTTGAAGTCGCAATGACAGCGTCAGCCCTGTTATACGCATACCTAACAAACGGGAAAATAAGCTTCTTTAAAAGACCTTTTCCAACCATGTCAGCATGATGTGTTATCACAACCGGCAGCGAACGATCAACAAGAAACAGACCAAGGCAAGCAAGTGGGTTAGGTGCATGAATATGTATAACGGAACGCTTAAAGTTTTTCATCGAAAAAATATATCTAAAGCTAAGCGGCATCGACGACACAACATATCGCGCATAAAACCTATTAACTTCATAATCAAGCTCGCACTCTTCCTTCAAACTAGAAAATGCGTGCACAGACACAAAAACGCCTTTAGTAATAGCCTCTTCAACCAAATCCTTAACAACCGTCTCCATACCTCCCTTTTCAGGAAAATAGAACTTAGAGACATGAATAACTTCCACTACTAAACTCCTTTTCCACCACAACTATCTGAATAAAAATAAACATCAACAGTTTGACATGCTGCATGCTCCCAATCAAAACGAGAAGCATTATCTCTACCTAAAATAGACAGTTTTTGATACAGAAACTTATCAGCTATCAACATACTCATCTTATAAGCAATATCGGACACCGAGAGAGGATCAACCAACAACGACGAGTTCACACCAG
>JAOUHV010000058.1 GCA_029884425.1 Gammaproteobacteria bacterium | reverse complement strand
AAATTTGAATTTTTAACCTCACCAGACCTTAGTTTCACCATAGCTCCCAAAAGCCATGTGCGCCTTACCGGAGATTTTCGGATGAATCAATTTCGCGATGCGCGTGACATCATTTTCGAACTGGCACTGGCATACCGCCCCTACACCGATCAGGATGAATTTGGCGACTTTGCAGGTATATCCGTCGGCATAAAAAATGACAACTTCGGCGCATTCAAACTGGGAAATAAAGCCGAAACTGAATCAATCGAAGTACACTACTACGCACTGTTCGCCGCAGTGGACATATCTGTGGTAAAAGTCAGCGCCGGCCATACCTTTGGTGGCCGAACACTTTATCGCGAGACCATTAAACAAGACATGGGAGAGGGATATTTCGTCACCGTCCAGGGGATGTATCCGTTTTAGATATTCATGACTCATTATTGAGATAGACATTCAGAGCCATTAGTCATGTGTAACCATCCCCTAAATATCCCAGCCTAGCGAAAAACTGGTCGGCATCGCTTGATTGCAAACCAGTTTTTCATAATAATGAGAATCATTTTTATTTGTGCAGTACATGATCACACACCGCCGTAACCCAGCCACTCCCAGACAGGAACCCGCCGCGTGAGCCTCGCAACCCAGATGACGCGATCGGTCACCCGCCGCGGTTGGCGCAGTGCCGCCATGTTGATTTCACTGGCGGTACTCATGCCGGTCGCAGTGATTTTGTGGTCGCTGCTCTCGCCCGACCCCGACACCTGGAATCACCTGCGCGAACATCTGTTGTGGGAACTGGTCAACAACACGTTCTGGCTGGTGCTGGGCACCGCGACCGGCACGCTGGTCATTGGCGTGTCCTTGGCTTGGCTCACGGCGGTGTGCGATTTTCCAGGACGCAAGATTTTTTCCTGGGCCTTGATGCTGCCTCTGGCCGTGCCCGCCTATGTCACCGCCTTTGTTTTGGTCGGCCTACTCGATTTTACCGGGCCGCTGCAAACCTGGTTGCGTGACGCCGGCATCGCCTGGCAACCACCAAATATCCGCTCCCGTGGTGGCGCCATTCTGGTAATGGTGCTGGCGTTTTATCCCTATGTGTACCTGATTGCCCGCAACGCGTTTGCCACCCAGGGCAAACGTGCGCTCGAAGCGGCACAATCGCTGGGCTACAGCGTACGTGCCGGTTTTTTCAAAGTGGCACTGCCCATGGCGCGGCCGTGGATTATCGGTGGGGTGATGCTGGTCATCATGGAGACCCTGGCGGATTTTGGCACTGTCTCGGTGTTTAACTACAACACCTTCACTACCGGTATTTACAAGGCCTGGTTTTCGATGTTTTCGTTGCCAGCCGCCTCACAACTGGCTTCGCTGCTAATCCTGCTGGTGTTCGTCATTGTGCTGCTCGAGCAACAGGCCCGTGCGCGTATGCGCTACACCGCCATCGGCAAAACCTCCGGCGAACAACCGCGCCTTCAGCTGCGCGGAGGCAAAGCCTGGGCAGCAACCATTTTTGCCGGCAGCGTGTTGCTGCTCGCCTTCATCATCCCGATGACACAATTGCTGCTGTGGGCCAAAACGGTCGTTTCCCAGGATCTGGACACTCGCTATTTCGAATTTCTCTGGCACTCGTTGATGCTGTCAGGCATGGCCGCCGTGCTGGTGGCTGGCGCTGCCATGATTCTCGCGCTGGCTAATCGCTATCATCAGGACTGGCTGACTCGCGCCATGGTGCGCATCGCCACGCTCGGCTACGCCCTGCCCGGTCCGGTACTGGCGGTCGGCGCATTTATTCCCATTGCCTGGTTTGATAACCAGCTCAAAGCCGCGCTCAACTATTTTGGTTTCGACGTCGGACTGATTCTGCAAGGCACACTGTTCACCATGCTTATCGCCCTGTGCGTGCGTTTCATGGCGGTGGGGTTCAGCCCCATCGACGGCAATCTGCAACGCATTACCCGCTCCATTGATGAGTCCGCGCAATCGCTGGGCATCAGCAATCTGCAAATTGTGCGACGCGTGCATGTGCCGATTTTGCGCGGCGGGCTGTTCACCGCCATGGCACTGGTGTTTGTCGACGTGATGAAAGAAATGCCCATCACCCTGATGACCCGACCGTTTGGTTGGGACACCCTGGCCATACGCGTATTTGAAATGACTTCCGAAGGCGAATGGGAGCGTGCGGCGCTGCCCTCTGTCGCCATTGTGCTTGCCGGCTTAATCCCAATTCTGTTGATGAATCGCCATGCCCAACACTGATTTTTTACTGACACTCGACCGTATTTCGCAGCGCTTTGGTGACCGACAAATCGTGCAGCAGATGAGCTTTGCCTTGCGCAGCGGCGACATCGGCTGCTTGCTGGGCCCTTCTGGTTGCGGCAAAACCACCGCACTGCGCTGCATCGCCGGGTTTGAACAACTGCACCATGGCAGCATCACCCTGGGCAACCAGGTCATCGCCAGCCACGACATCCACATGCCTGCGCAAAACCGGCACATCGGCATGGTGTTCCAGGATTATGCGCTGTTCCCGCACCTGACCGCTGCGCAAAATATTGCCTTTGGTCTGCACAAACAAAGCAAGGCCGAGCAGCAAAAACGCATTGCCGAAATGCTGGAACTGGTCGGTCTGGAATCGTCCGCCAAACTTTATCCGCACGAATTATCCGGCGGACAACAACAGCGTATTGCGTTGGCACGCGCCCTGGCACCTCGCCCCAAACTGCTGTTACTGGACGAACCGTTTTCCAATCTGGATATCAGCCTGCGCGAACGCTTGTGCATGGATGTGCGCGCCATCCTCAAACAGGAAAACACCACCGCCATCATGGTCACCCACGATCAGGAAGAAGCGTTCATGATTGCCGACATCATCGGCGTCATGGCCGATGGCAAACTGCAGCAATGGGACTCGGCCTATAATCTCTATCATCGACCAGCCAATCGATTCGTTGCTGACTTCATTGGCGAGGGCGCATTTTTGCCAGGCAAGGTTGTCGGTGACAGCAAAGTATCGGTTGAACTGGGCACCATCGAAGGTGAGTTTGATCAGAATTGCCAACTCGGCTGCGATGTGGAAGTGCTGCTGCGCCCGGATGATGTGGTCCACGACGACCACAGCTCGCTACAAGCCATTGTGGCAACCAAGGCATTCCGAGGCGCGATGATTTTATACACGCTGACCCTGCCCAGTGGCCGTGAAATTTTGTCACTGGTACCCAGCCATCACAACCACTGCATCGGCAAGCCCATCGGCATTCGCCTGGATACCGATCACGTAATCACTTTCGCCGCGAGTGGAACTGAGTAACACTCGCGATCGGGTCAGCCTGCCAGACATCGCCAGCAAGCCCTCATCCTCATCAATCAAATCGGGCATCAGCAACGAGTTGCATTACCCGTTGCCAGGCATCCACGTCTGCCTGACTGCTTTCGGCAAACACCTGCGCCAAACGACGTCGCTGTTCGCCCGTCAACTGCCGCTCCAGTGCCTCACCTTGCGCTGTCAACTGTAACCGCTTGACGCGCCTGTCCTGCGGGTCGGTCTCGGTGGCAATCAGTCCGCGTTCCACCAGTTCTTTCAACGGCCGGTTGAGGTACTGCTTGCTCACCGCCAGGATGCGCAGCAGATCATTGACGCTGAGGCCGGCATTCCGCCCCACAAAATACAGTATCCGATGATGAGTCCGAGCCAACCCCATTTGCGCCAGGATGGCATCGGGCTTGGCGATGATGGCGCGAAAACCAAAGTGAATCGCTTCCAGCGCCTGATTCAGTGCTTGTTCTTGGGACATGGCCACTCGATTTAGGTCATCTATATTGACGTATTATACAAAACAAGCCAGGATTTAATAGGTCAATAGTATTGACATTAATCCACAAGGAACTATCTCTATGAATACTCAGGCAGTTTGCTGGATCAATGGCCACATCGTCCCCGCTGACCAGGCACAGGTGTCGGTGTTTGATCATGGTCTGCTGTACGGCGATGGCGTTTTTGAAGGACTGCGATTCTACTCGGGCAAAATCTTCCGCCTGCAGGAGCACCTGCAACGGCTGGAATATTCCGCCCGTGCCATTGCCCTGCCCATGCCGCTATCGGCGGAGGAACTGAGCCGGGCACTGCATGACACGGTTGCCGCCTTTGCCGGCGACAACGGCTATCTGCGACTGGTGATCACCCGTGGCGAAGGCCCGCTTGGCATTGATCCACGCCCATGCCGGCAACCCACCGTATTCATCATTGCCGACCAACTGAGCATGATCAGCGACAGCATCCGTCGCCAAGGCGCGCGCCTGATCATCGCCAGCACGCGCCGACTGGCCGCTGATGGTCTGGATCCCCGCATCAAGAGTTTGAATTATCTGAATCACATTCTGGCGCGGATGGAGGCCAACCATGCCCAGGCAGACGAGGCGATTTTGCTGAATAATGTTGGCCGTGTTGCCGAAGGCACGGCAGATAATATTTTTATCGCGAAATCCGGTCAGCTACTGACACCACCGGTCACCGAAGGCGCGCTGCAGGGCATTACCCGCGACGCGATTTTGCAACTGGCCGCTGCCGCCGGAATAACCCATGCGGAAACGCCCTTGGGCCCCTATGATTTGTACACTGCGGATGAATGTTTTCTCACCGGCACCGGTGCGGAATTAATTCCAGTGCGTGAAATTGATGGGCGACCATTGGCGCAGTGTCCCGGGCCAGTGTTCAGCGATTTATCCGCGCGTTTTCAGCAACTGGTGCATGCCCATGCGATACCATAAGCCCCCTATCGGGCGCAAAGCAGCACCACAGCGTGCGCAGAGATTCCTTTTTGTTCGCCTTCAAAACCCAGTTTTTCCGTGGTGGTCGCTTTGACGTTGATCTGATCGTTGGCCACTTTCAAATCCGCGGCAATGTTGCTGACCATTTGCGGAATGTGCGGCGCAAGTTTGGGTTTTTGCGCAACCACCGTGGCGTCAACATTGCCGACCACGTAGCCCTTTTGCTCCAGCAAACCTTGCACATGACGCAGTAAAATGCGGCTGTCGATGTCTTTAAAATCTGCCGAGGTATCAGGAAAATGCTTGCCGATATCACCCATCGCCGCTGCACCTAACAGCGCATCGCAAATCGCGTGCAGCAACACGTCGGCATCAGAGTGACCTGCCAATCCCAGGGTGTGCGGCACATCGACACCACCGATAATCAGTTTGCGATTTTCCACCAACGCATGAACATCATAGCCGTGACCAATGCGCATCAAACACCTCGTTGATTGTTCAGATACATTTCCGCCCAACGCAAATCTTGCGGGTGGGTGATTTTGATATTGTCAGCCTGACCTTCGACCATAACCGGCTGGATGCCAATTCGCTCCATGGCCGACGCTTCATCCGTGACCAGGGCGTTGTCGTCTATCGCCTGTTGCAATGCGTCGAGCAATTGTCCCAGCCGAAACATCTGCGGGGTTAACGCGCGCCACAAACCGCTGCGATCAACCGTGCGTTGCACTTTATTTTTTTTATCGCAGAATTTGATGGTGTCAGCCACTGGCAGACCGAGCAACCCGCCGTCGGTGTTGTTCAATTCGGAGATCAGTTTGTCGATGTCTTGATGCTGCAAACAGGGACGGGCTGCGTCATGCACCAACACCCAGTCTGTCGCCTTTGCCTGCGTAGCCAGTTTTTTCAAACCTTTGAGCACCGAATGGCAACGCTCATCACCACCATCGGCAACAAAAATCGGCAAGCGAGTATCCAGTTTCAGCGTTGGCCAATAGGCGTCACCGGCAGACACGGCAACCACCACGCCCTTGATTTGAGGATGAGTGGCCAAGCGTTCCAGAGTGTGCTGCAAAATGGTTTTGCCGGATAATTCGAGATACTGTTTTGGCCGGTCGGCGCGCATACGGCTGCCCACGCCGGCGGCGGGAACCACTGCCCAGTAGTGACTCATTCTTCGATCACCTGATAGAACGTTTCACCTTGATGAATCATGCCCAGCTCGGCGCGGGCACGCTCTTCTATTGCCGCCTTGCCTTCTTTGAGGTCATCGACTTCCGCCGCCAGTGCGCGATTGCGCTCGGCCAGCACTTCGTTTTCTTGGCTTTGTTGTTCGACGGCTTGATTAAGTTGCCAAAGCGAAGGCACGCTGCCACCTCCCAACCACAACGAGGCCTGCAACATCAACAGCAGTACAACGAACACAGCAATCAGTATTTTCATGGCGACAGTATAGCGTTTTTGCATTTTTCGGTGGCGAAAAAAAACGGCGGGATACCCGCCGTTTTGTCTGTTCAGACAGCCAACTTTTATTTCAAGTTGTAGAACGCAGACTTGCCCGCATACTTGGCGTCTTCACCCAGTGCTTCTTCAATGCGCAGCAACTGGTTGTACTTGGCCAGACGGTCAGAACGTGACATGGAGCCCGTCTTGATCTGGCCTGTCGCTGTGGCTACTGCCAGGTCAGCGATAGTGGTGTCTTCAGTTTCACCGGAACGGTGAGACATAACCGCAGTATAGTTCGCCTTCTTGGCCATAGCGATGGCTTCCAGCGTCTCGCTCAGGGTGCCGATCTGGTTCACTTTGATCAGGATGGAGTTGGCAATGGATTTATCAATGCCTTCCTTCAGGATCGCAGGATTGGTTACGAACAGATCGTCACCGACCAACTGTACTTTGCCAGCCATGCGCTCGGTCAGCAGTTTCCAGCCAGCCCAATCGTCTTCGGCCATGCCGTCTTCGATGGACACGATGGGGTACTTGTCGACCCAGTTGGCCAGGTAGTCAACGAACTCAGCGCTGGTCAGCGACTTGCCTTCAGAGGCCAGTTCGTACTTACCGTTTTTGTAGAATTCAGAAGAGGCAACGTCCACACCCAGTACCACGTCTACGCCAGCCTTGTAGCCAGCCTTTTCGATGGACTCCAGGATTACCGTGATGGCTTCTTCGTTGGATTTCAGGTCAGGGGCGAAACCGCCTTCATCACCCACCGCCGTGTTCAGACCGCGCTTGTGCAGTACTTTTTTCAGCGAGTGGAAAATTTCTGCGCCGTAACGCAGTGCTTCGCTGAACGTCGGCGCACCGATAGGCAGAATCATGAATTCCTGCACGTCGATGTTGTTGTCAGCGTGGCAACCACCGTTGATGATGTTCATCATCGGTACGGGCAGCAACGCTTCAGTATGTTCACCCAGGTATTGGTACAACGCCATGCCCGCTTCTTTGGCAGCCGCATGTGCAGTCGCCAGGGAAACAGCCAGAATCGCGTTAGCGCCCAGACGACCCTTGTTGTGGGTACCGTCCAGTTCGATCATAGTCTTGTCGATCAGTGACTGAGCAGTCACGTCTTTGCCAACCAAGGCATTTTTGATCGGGCCATTTACATTGGCCACGGCCTTGCGTACGCCTTTACCGCCGTAACGCTTGGGGTCTTCATCACGCAGCTCAACTGCTTCGCGTGAACCGGTAGAAGCACCGGATGGAACCGCAGCACGACCCATGGTGCCGGTATCCAGAATGACGTCGGCCTCAACAGTGGGATTACCACGGGAATCGATAATCTCACGAGCACGAATATCAACAATCTTAGCCATTATTACTCCAACTTGTTTGCCAAGGCCTGCATTCTGTCAGTTCTGCCGGACTGCTGCTTCCGCATTCCGGGCAACCAGGCCTGTGATTCATTTATACCCTTTTAAGCAGGGCGCATTATCCAAGAAATTGGGCTTCAGGAAAAGGCCTGGATTTCACCTGTTTATCCAGTAGTTGCAACATTTCCAACAAATCAGCCATCAGATGCAGCGGCCAGGCGTTGGGACCATCGCTGTGAGCCTTTTCCGGATCGGGATGAGTCTCCATGAACAGTCCAGAAATACCCGCAGCCACTGCCGCGCGCGCCAGTACTGGCACGAATTCACGTTGACCACCTGAGCGACTGCCCTGCCCACCGGGCTGCTGCACCGAATGGGTCGCATCGAACACCACCGGGCAACGGGTTTCGCGCATCACCGCCAGGCCGCGCATGTCGGAAATCAGGGTGTTGTAGCCAAACGAAGCACCGCGTTCGCACACCATGATCTGCGAATTACCCACGGCACGGGCTTTTTCCACCACGTTTTTCATGTCCCAAGGGGCCATGAACTGACCTTTTTTAATATTGACCGGTTTGCCCTGACGCGCCACGTTCTGAATGAAATTGGTCTGGCGACACAAGAACGCCGGGGTCTGTAAAATGTCGACAACCGCCGCAACTTCGTCCAACGGCGTGTCTTCGTGCACGTCGGTAATCACCGGCACGCCGATCTGATCCTTCACCGCCTGCAAAATACGCAGACCTTCCTCCAGACCAGGGCCGCGTGGCGTGTTGTGCGACGAGCGGTTGGCCTTGTCGAACGAGGATTTGTAGACAAACGGCATACCCAGTTTGGAAGTCATCTCCTTGAGGGCGCCGGCAGTATCGATGGCCAACTGCTCGGACTCGATCACGCAGGGACCGGCCAGCAGGAACAGAGGCTGGTCCAGGCCAGCCTCGAAACCACAAATTTTCATTAATTTCCTTCCTTATGGGCGCGGGCTGCTGCCACAAACCCCTTGAACAACGGATGACCGTCACGCGGATTGGAAGTGAATTCCGGGTGGAACTGACAGGCCACAAACCAGGGATGTGAAGAAATTTCCACCACCTCCACCAATTTACCATCCATCGACACGCCGGACACTTTCATGCCCGCGCCTTCCAGCGACTGACGGTAATTGTTATTGAATTCATAACGGTGGCGGTGACGTTCTTCCACCACTTCGCGGGCATACAGGTCACGCACCTTGGTGTCAGGCAGCAAACGGCATTGCTGTGCCCCCAAACGCATGGTGCCACCCAGATCAGAATCCTGGCCGCGACGCTCCACACCACCTTCGGCGGTGGTCCACTCAGTGATCAGACCAATCACCTGATTGGTGGAGCGTGGGGCAAATTCACTGCTGTGCGCGTCTTTCAGACCGACCACGTTGCGGGCGAACTCAACCACGGCCATCTGCATCCCCAGACAAATGCCCAGGTAAGGAATGTTGTTTTCACGGGCGTATTGCACCGTGCGAATCTTGCCTTCGACGCCGCGTTCGCCAAAGCCGCCGGGCACCAGAATGGCATCCACGTCTTTCAGGCAGTCGGTGCCATCGGTTTCGATGTCTTCGGAATCAATGTAGATGATTTTGACCTTGGTGCGGGTGTGAATACCGCCGTGGGTCAACGCCTCAGCGATGGACTTGTAGGCGTCTTCCAGACCGACGTACTTGCCCACCATGGCGATGGTGACGTTTTGTTCGGGGTTGCTCATGGTGTTGACCACGTGATCCCACTCGGACAAATTCGCCTTGGGCGGATCAATGCGGAAATGGTCCACCACGATCTGGTCCAGATGCTGTTCATGCAGCACGCGTGGAATTTTGTAGATGTTATCCACGTCGTAGGCAGAAATCACCGAACGCTCTTCAACGTTGGTGAACAGCGCGATTTTACGACGCTCGGAATCGGCAATCGGCATTTCCGAACGGCAAACCAGCACGTCTGGCTGAATGCCGATGCTACGCAATTCCTTGACCGAATGCTGGGTCGGTTTGGTTTTCACTTCACCGGCGGTAGCCACATAGGGCAACAGGGTCAAGTGGATGTACATCGCATTGCTGCGACCCATTTCCACGCCCAGCTGGCGAATGGTTTCCAGGAACGGCAATGACTCGATGTCACCGACCGTACCGCCTACTTCCACCAGCGCCACGTCCGCGCCGGCCGCGCCAGCAATAATGCTGCGCTTGATTTCATCGGTGATGTGCGGAATAACCTGGACAGTCGCGCCCAGATAGTCGCCGCGACGCTCTTTGCGAATCACGTGCTCATAGATACGACCAGCAGTGAAATTGTTCATGCGACCAGTCGTGGTACGCACAAAACGCTCGTAATGACCTAGATCCAGGTCGGTCTCAGCGCCGTCATGGGTCACATACACTTCACCGTGCTGAAACGGGCTCATGGTGCCGGGATCGACGTTGATGTAGGGATCGAGCTTAATCAGGGTGACTTTCAGACCGCGGGCCTCAAGAATGGCGCCCAACGAGGCTGATGCGATCCCTTTACCGAGAGCAGAAACAACACCCCCGGTGACAAATACGTACTTAGTCATGCACGGCTTCTTTTGGTTTGGAAGGGTTAAACGGACGGTGCCACAGTTTAGCAAAAACGGACTTTTGGCTCAATGAAAAACCCGCAATAGTGAGCGAAGTCGCTGTTGCACCAACGAGAATCAGCTCAGTGAAGCCAGCTCGACAATCAAACCGGCTTCATTGTGATCGGCAGCAAAATCGGCGCTGATCCAGTGCCCGACCACTGCTGCCAACTGCTCATCGACAAACAGCAGCGCCAGTTGCTGGCGCTCCCAGGGCGGCAAACCTGCCGCCTGCAGCAGTTTTTTTAGACTGTGGTGATGATCGCGACCGGGCAGGCGCAGGCTCTCGCCGCCCTGACGCGGCCGCACACTGATCGCGCCTTGCAGCTTGGCCAGCGACAAACCCCGCCCCGGCATTTTTTTGCTGACCAACTGTCGCCCGCCCCAGGTCAATGGCTGGGTCAGATCCCAGACTTTGATCTGCAGCGGTTCATTTTCCTGCGGCAGCAGATACAACTGCCCCTGGAAACGACGCATCTGCACCCCGCCCCAGCGCACGCAGGGTTCAGCATCTTCGGCGGAAGTCAGCAAGTCGTGCAAAATGTGCTGCAACTGACGCTCAGAAGGCAGCGGACAACGGCTTTGGCCGATCCACTCCAGCAGCACCTGCTTGCGACGAGGTTCCGGCAAGGACACCAACGCGGCAACGGACAAGGTCTCGCCCTGACGCACGCCGACCAAGTCAACTTGCGCCTGCCACGCCAGCAAATCCGCCGCTTCGGCACATAGCCGTGCCGACCGCGACAGCGTCGCCGCCATGGATGGCCAGCGCTGTTTGAGCAAAGGAATCACCTGCTGACGCAAAAAATTGCGGTCATACCGGCTGTCCGCATTACTTGGATCTTCCACCCATGCCAGCGAATGATCGGCGGCGTAGTGCTGCAATTGCGCACGACTGAAATCCAGCAGCGGCCGCAATTGCCAGCCAGGGCCAAACGCATTGATTGCCGGCATGGCCGCCAGACCACGCGGACCGCCGCCACGCAGCAGCTGTAACAACAAAGTTTCAGCCTGATCGTCTTGGTGTTGCGCGGTCAGCAGCACCTCGCCCGGCAACATCCGCTGCGCCAAGGCGGCATAACGGGCGCGACGGGCACTGTCCTCAGGGCCATGGCCGGCCTCCTGCCGCACCTGAACCGGCACCACCTCGCAGGAAATATGTCGCTGCTGACACTGCTGCAGACAAAACTCACCCCAACGGGCACTGTCGGCCTGCAAGCCATGATCGATGTAAATGGCCCGCAGCGGCGCATCCAACGGTGTTCCGGCAAGCAAGTCCAGCAACACCACAGAATCCAGACCACCACTGAGCGCCAACAAATAGCCGCTCACCGGCTCGGCCTGATCACGCCCGGCGAGCAGGTTTTGCAGAATCAAATGAAATGAGGAAGGCGATAAAAATGACATGACTTAAAAACAATTCAGCCGGTACAAGACCGGCTGAACATCGTGATCAAACAGTTTTGAACGTGCCATGCTTCATCAGCCGCTGGTAGCGTCGCTCCAGTAAGGTTTCGGTAGGCAAACTACGCAACTGGTCAAAACTTTTCACCAGGGTTTCTTTCACCTTCAACGCGATCTGATCGACATTGCGGTGCGCAGAACCCAGTGGCTCCTCGATAATTTCATCGATCAGGCCCAGTGACTTCAAACGATCAGAGGTAATGCCCAACGCCTCGGCAGCATCGCTGGCGCGCTCGGCACTCTTCCACAGAATGGAGGCACAACCTTCGGGCGAAATCACCGAGTAAGTGCTGTATTGCAGCATGTTGACGCGGTCACCCACACCAATCGCCAAGGCACCACCGGAACCACCTTCACCAATCACCGTAACGACGATGGGTGTGCGCAAATTGGACATTTCCAGCAGATTGCGCGCAATGGCCTCAGACTGGCCGCGCTCTTCCGCATCGATACCGGGATAGGCACCGGGCGTATCGATAAACGTGGCAATCGGCATTTTGAAACGCTCGGCCATGTGCATCAAACGCAGCGCCTTGCGATAACCTTCGGGACGCGGCATGCCGAAATTACGACGAACTTTCTCTTTGGTATCACGGCCTTTTTGCTGACCTATCACCATCACTGGACGACCGTTCAGACGAGCAATACCGCCCACGATGGCCGCATCGTCAGAAAACGCGCGATCGCCGTGCAATTCTTCAAAATCGGTAAAAATACGATTGATGTAATCCAGCGTGTACGGACGCTTGGGATGACGCGCCAACTGGGAAATCTGCCAGGGCGTCAATTTGGCAAAAATCTCCTTGGTGAGACTCTTGCACTTTGACTCCAGACGCTCGATCTCGTCGGAAATGTTAATTTCCGTGTCATGACCCACACGACGCAGCTCTTCGATCTTCGCTTCCAATTCGGCGATGGGCTGTTCAAAATCTAGATAGTTCAGAAACATAACTTCTCGCGGTAATACGGTGAGTTGCCGGCATTATACCTTGAATTGCCGACTAGTACTCAAGTTCTATGCAATCTTTCCCGGCCAGTTTGCGCAACTGTTCGATCAATTCCTCAGCAGGTCGAACGCGCCAGCCATCAGATAACGCCAATCTACCACGTCCATCAGGGCGAATGTAGTCTATGTACACCGGGCACCGTCCCTGCTGGTAAGGCCCCAGGGTTTGCGCCAATTGCTGGACAAAACCGTTCCCCGCCTGCTGTGCTTCCAGACGAATGACCAGTTTGCGCACCGCGTTTTCGCGCGCCTGATCCAGGGGAATCACTTCGTTGACGCCAACGCGCAACCCGCCGGAATACTCGTCATGACTGGCCTCGCCTTTCACGATCACGATGGTGTCTTTTACCAGCAGCGGCAGCAGTTCTTCCGGATTGCGAAACACGCCCACTTCGATTCGGCCGGTTTTGTCATCCAGCGTGGCAAACACCATGGTCTGGCCGCGCTTGTTTTTCATGGTGCGCACCGCCACCACCAATCCTGCCAGTGTCACCGGCCGTTTTTTGTCGGCAGTCAGTTTACCGATGCGCACGCTGGCCAAACGGCGGATTTCAGCTTCGCATTCGTCCAGCGGATGACCGCTGAGATAAAATCCCAGCACTTCACGCTCGTGATCCAGCCTTTCGCGCAAGCGCCACTCATCGACGACATCAAATGTTCCCTGCTCCTGAGTGGTGGTCGCTGCGGCGAAACCAAACATGTCATTCTGCCCCATGGCACTGGAGCGCCCGGCCTGATCGGCCAGTTGCAAAGCCTTGGGCAATGACGCCATCAATGAGGCGCGATTCGGTCCCATGCCGTCCATCGCGCCGCCACGAATCAGGGTTTCCAGGGTGCGCTTGTTGACCTTGCGTAAATCCACACGACGGCAGAATTCGAACAAATCCTTGAACGCGCCGTTGGCTTCACGCTCGGCGATGATGACCTCAATCGCCGCTTCGCCTACGCCTTTAAGAGCCCCCAGACCATAGCGAATGGTTTTATCTTCCGGCACGGTGAATTTGTACTGCGACAAATTGATGTCCGGCGGCAGGATGGTCAATTTCATCGCCATGGATTCTTCGATGAAGTTAACCACCTTGTCGGTGTTGTCCATGTCCGACGAGGTTACCGCTGCCATGAATTCTGCGGGATAGTAGGCTTTCAGCCAGGCGGTCTGATACGACACCAGCGCGTAAGCGGCCGAGTGCGATTTGTTAAAACCGTAGCCGGAGAAGTATTCCATCAAATCGAAGATCTGATTGGCGTTGGCTTCTTCCACACCGTTTTTCAGCGCACCCTCGAGGAAAATCTGCCGCTGCTTGGCCATTTCTTCCGGTTTTTTCTTACCCATGGCGCGACGCAGCATGTCAGCGCCGCCGAGAGTATAACCAGCCAGGATCTGCGCGATCTGCATTACCTGCTCCTGGTAGAGGATAACCCCGTAGGTGGGCTCCAATACTTCTTCGAGCTTGGGATGCGGATATTCGGCGGCCTTGCGCTTGTGCTTGACGTTGATGTAATCGTCCACCATGCCCGAGCCCAACGGACCGGGACGGAACAGCGCTACCAGGGCGACGATGTCTTCGAAATTATCCGGCTGCAGACGTTTGATCAGATCCTTCATGCCGCGCGATTCGAGCTGGAATACCGCCGTGGTCTGACAGGCTTTGAGCAGATCAAAGGTCTTGCTGTCATTAAGAGGGATGGCTTCGATGCGGATCGGTTCCTGCCCCTGCTTTTCACGACGGGCATTCACGGTTTTCAGTGCCCAGTCGATGATGGTCAGGGTGCGCAGACCCAGGAAGTCGAACTTCACCAGACCGACGCCCTCGACGTCGTCCTTGTCGAACTGGGTCACCAGACCGCCGCCACCTTCTTCACAGTACAGCGGCGCGAAGTCGGTCAGCTCGGTGGGCGCGATCACCACGCCCCCGGCGTGCTTGCCAGCGTTACGGGTAATGCCTTCGAGCTTGAGTGCCAGATCAATCAGAATTTTAACGTCTTCATCCGAGTCGTAGCGCTCCTGCAGCAGCGGCTCCTGCTCCAGCGCCTTGCTCAGGGTGATGCCTAATTCAAACGGAATCAGCTTGGCGATTTTGTCAACCATGCCATAGGGATGACCCAACGCACGGCCCACGTCACGCACCACCGCCTTGGCCGCCATGGAACCGTAGGTGATGATCTGCGACACCTTGTCGCGACCATAATGCTGTGCCACGTAGTCGATGACCCGATCGCGGCCTTCCATGCAGAAGTCGACGTCAAAGTCAGGCATGGACACACGTTCGGGATTCAAAAATCGCTCGAACAGCAGATCGTAGGCCAGCGGGTCCAGATCGGTAATGGTCAGCGCATATGCTACCAACGAGCCGGCACCGGAACCACGCCCCGGCCCCACCGGGATGCCGTTGCGCTTGGACCACTGGATAAAGTCGGCAACGATCAGAAAGTAGCCGGGAAATCCCATGTTGCAGATAACATCGAGTTCAATCTGCAGGCGCTCGTCATAGGGTTTGCGCTTGTCGGCAAAGTCCGGCGCATTGCGGTCAAACAGAAAACTGAGACGATCTTCCAGCCCTTTCCAGGACGCGACCCGAAAATATTCGTCAATGGTCATGCCCTCGGGCACGGGGAAGTCGGGCAGGAAGTATTTACCCAGGGTCACGTCGATGTTGCAGCGCTTGGCGATTTCCACCGTGTTGGTGATGGCCTCGGGGATGTCGGCAAACAGCTCGATCATCTCCTCGGGACTGCGTAAAAACTGTTGCTCGGAATAACGTTTGACCCGGCGTGGATCATCCAGTGACCGGCCTTCGTTGATGCAGACGCGCACCTCGTGGGCCTCAAAATCTTCCGCTTTGATAAACACCACGCCATTGGTCGCCACCACCGGCACGTTGTGCTCCATGGCCAGATCAACCGCCGCGTGCAGGTAGTCTTCCTCGTGGGCGCGGCCGGTGCGGGTCAGTTGCAGGAAATAATCGTCATTGAACAGGGTGCGCCAGTCGTCCAGCAGTCGCTGCGCATCCTGTTGATTGCCCGCCAGCAACGCCCGCCCCACATCCCCTTCGTGACCACCAGACAATGCGATCAACCCCTCGGTCATGCCCGTCATCCAGTCGCGCTGCACAATGGCGATGCCCCGGTGCTGCCCCTCGGTATACGAGCGCGACACCAGGCGGGATAAATTCAGATAGCCTTTTTTGTCCTTGCACAACATGATCAGACGGGTGGGCGCATCGTCCACCTGACCGCGACTGATCCAGACTTCAGCGCCAATGATGGGCTTGATGCCCGCGCCCATCGCTGCCTTATAGAATTTCACCATGCCGAACATGTTGGACTGGTCGGTCAATGCGACCGCCGGCATGTTTTTCTCCGCCACGGCCTTCATCAACGGCTTTATTCTGACGATGCCGTCCACCAGGGAGTATTCGGTATGTAGATGTAAATGAACGAATTTTTCGGGCATGTGGATACTATTGGCTATAGCCTGGGTCGGTTAGGATACCGCCCCAGCCTGTTTGGCTCAATGCCGGACTGCACTTTGAGCTTACAAAATAACCGCGTCCACTGGAGGGCGCGGATTGGTTCAAACGCGACCCACCACGAATCCGCGAAAGGTGTTTAAAAACTGTCCTGGAGGAACGTCGTGAGGTGCCTGGAACGAAACGCCTGCAACGTCCAGGGCTGATGAGTCAGCTGCGAGCGTGAACCTGATTTCAGCGTGTAAATCTGCGCTTCCAGAAAACCGCCTCGACCGGGCACAAAGACCTGTACCGACTGGCGCTGGTATTCCTCACCCTCGAAGGCATCCAGTTTCTGCCACATGCGTATATCAATTCCCTGATACAGGCGTCCGGGCAAACGCTTCCCCGCTTCAGCGCGGATACCGGGATAGGTCTGGTCACGCAGGTAATAGGCAGCGTGATCAGCTAACGATGCGGTCTGTGCCAAGCGCTTCTCACCACAAACCCGCTGAAAAACATCACCCAGTTGCAGGGTGCCGTAGCAAAATAAACAGCTTTGCGCACTCACGCGATTTCTCCTGCCAGAATTCTTTTCACCGGACCAAAACTGCGGCGATGCAGCGGCGTAATGCCCAACTGAGTTAACGCCTGCAAATGCTCCTGGGTGGGATAACCTTTGTGACCGGCAATGCCATAGCCCGGATACTGAACATCCAGTTGCTGCATTTCTCGATCGCGCGTCACTTTGGCGATGATGGACGCCGCCGCAATCGCTGCGACTTTGCTGTCCCCCTTCACCACTGCCGTCATCGGGTAAGGAAGATCCGGGCAACGATTGCCATCGACCATCACATGCTGCGGCTGTATTTTCAGTCCCAACACCGCTCGACGCATCGCCAGCATGGAGGCGTGCAAAATATTGAGCTGATCAATTTCCTCGACTTCTGCCCGTCCCAACGACCAGGCCAATGCCTTGTCGATAATTTCTGGATACAGCGCATCGCGTTTTTTTTCTGATAACTTTTTCGAGTCGGCCAAGCCGGAAATCGGCTTTGACGGATCAAGAATCACGGCGGCGGCAACCACCGCACCGATCAGCGGT